>NZ_JABUZD010000162.1:2730-58920 GCF_014897875.1 Halomonas sp. 3A7M | reverse complement strand
GTGCACTTCCCGCCGATGCCTTTCGTTATACCGGTGTGGATCTTTCACCCGCCATGGTGGCTAGGGCCAAGCAAACCTTTTCAGAAGAGTGCCCAGACCATGCCATGCAGATCGAGGAGGCCGACATACGCACGCTTGAGTATGCACCTTCCGGCATGATCATTCTTAATTTTACGCTGCAGTTTCTGCCCCCTGCCGATCGCGATGCGCTGCTGAAGCGGCTTTACGATGCCCTTGAACCGGGCGGCGTACTGATTTTATCGGAGAAAACCATCGATGCCGATGAGCGGGATAACGCATGGCGAGTCGAGCGCTACCATGACTTCAAGCGTGCCAATGGCTACAGCGATATGGAAATCAGCCAAAAACGCACAGCGCTGGAAAACGTGCTGATTCCCGACACGCTTGATGCCTTACATGGCCGCTTAGCCCTAGCGGGCTTTCCTCGCTCAATGACTTGGTTCCAGTACTTGAACTTTACCTCGCTGATCGCCTTCAAGGAGGATTAAGGTGCCGCTGTTACCCGATGATCATCGCGCGCTTTATCAGGCATTTTTAGATCAAGCCAGCCAGGATGCCGCACTGACACCCTGGCTTGCCAAGCTGCCTGAACAGCTGGCCAATGGGCTAGATCGCCAGCGCCATGGCGACCTGTCCGCCTGGGAGAAGGCAGTTGCCAAACTACCTGCTCTACCCGAAGAGCGCCACGTCGATCTTACCAGCGATACAGTGAGCGTTGATGTCGCTTTGAGTGATAGCCAAAAGCGCCAGTGTTTTAACCTGCTGCGCAAACTGTCGCCCTGGCGCAAAGGCCCCTTTCGGTTGGGTGGCATTGATATCGACACCGAATGGCGCTCCGACTGGAAATGGCAAAGAGTCGCCCCGCATCTCGCGCCGCTAAAGTACCGTAAGGTATTGGATGTTGGCGGTGGCAGCGGCTACCACGCTTGGCGCATGGCCGGAGAAGGCGCAGCCTTTGTGCTAGTGATTGATCCTTCACCACGCTTTTATTGGCAGTTTCAGGCGGTGCGCCACTTCGTTGGCAATGCCGACGGCGGCCGCACGCAGTTTCTACCAGTAGGCATTGAAGATGTGCCGGAAAAGCTGGGGTTTTTCGATACGGTATTTTCCATGGGCGTGCTCTACCACCGCCCTTCGCCACTTGAGCATTTGCAGCAACTAAAAGAGGCGTTAGCCCCTGGCGGTGAACTGGTGCTAGAAACACTAGTGGTGGAAGGCGATGAGCAAACCGTGTTTGTACCTGGCGAACGCTACGCCGCGATGCCTAATGTTTACTTCCTGCCCTCTTCAAAAGCGCTATGTCACTGGCTAGAACGGTGCGGTTTTACCAATGTGCGAGTGGTCGACGAGGCACTAACAACGCTTGACGAGCAGCGCTCAACCGAGTGGATGACCTATCAATCGCTAGCCGATTTCCTCGACCCCAGCGATCCAACTCGCACCATTGAAGGCTACCCTGCACCACGTCGAGCGGTGATTATCGCCAACCGAAACGGATGTTGATGGGCTGTGTCGTACGCTTGTGTCAATCAAGCTTGTAATGATCGTACTGTTAATAACACGTTTTTTTGTAACAGTTCTTAATTACTTAGATCGTTATGGGATAGCCCATAATGTCATCGCTCATATAGGCACAAGCTCACTAATGGGATATTAATCAAGGAGTAAAGATGGGTTTTTTAGCGTGGATTCTATTCGGCCTTATCGCCGGTGTGATTGCAAAAATGATTATGCCTGGTAAAGATCCAGGTGGCCTTATCATTACTATTCTTCTTGGCGTTGCCGGCGCATTCGTTGGCGGCTGGATTGGTTCATTCGTTGGTCTTGGCACCATGGGCGACTTTAGCTTTGGTAGTTTTGGGACCGCTATCGTAGGCGCATTGGTATTGTTGTTCGGCTATCGGATGATCAAGAAGTAAGCATCTCACATTGCCCATACGACAAAAAAAGCCGCTCAATAGAGCGTAATGCCAGTCAGTTAAGCCTGACTGGCATTAGCCGATGGGCTGGTTTTTTTGTTTAATAAGTGCCTGGCGGTGACTCCACCCCAGCCCTTCGAGACGCCCTCGTCATTCCCGCAGGCCCTTAGCGGGAATCCATGTTGACCTGGGATTCTGGGCTGCTGCAGGTCAAGGTCAAGATCAAGATGGATTCCCGATAACCCCACTCGGGAATGACAGTGCGGTAGCTGGCATTAGCCGATGGGCTGGTTTTTTTGTTATTCAACAGGGCTTGGCCAGCGCTCACTAATCTCAACGCCGCAAAATCACCAGCCAACGGCCAAGGTTCATCACGCTGGCCAGCGAAGCAGCAACGTAGGTGAACGCGCAGGCGGTAAGCACATGGCGAGCGCCGGGCATGTCATAGGGCGGCACGTACTCTTTAAGCAGTGGCAGTGCACGGTTAAAGCTGGCATCGAACTCAACGGGTAGCGTCACTAGGTGCACCAGCGCGGCGGTACCAAAACTAATGACGGCCATGGCAATAACCGCTGCCAGCCCACCGGGCAGCCTTGTGAGCACAAACAGAAACGGTGCGGCCATCATTAAAATAGCGCCCAGCTTTTCTGCCTTTTGCGCTACTTGAACCAAACGACTTCGGGCTAGCAGAGGCGCGTAGCCTTCATGGTGTTGAATAGCGTGCCCAACCTCGTGGGCAGCAACGGTCACCGCCGTCAGTGAACGGCCATCATAGTGGTCCGGGGTGAGACGTACGCAGCGCGATTCCGGGTCGTAATGATCGCCAAACTCGGTACGCTCTACCCTCACGCCTTCTACACCTAAACGACGTAGCAGATGCTCGGCAAGCTCCGCGCCGGTACCCGGATAGTCATCCCGTCCACGGGTGTGGCGTTTCAATACCCATTTTGCCCATAGGTTAGGCAGAACAAAAATGGCCAGCGCCAATACGATTAACACAATGACCATGATCACACTCACCACTGATGAAGAACCTAAATTAACGACCCGCTAACCCGTGTTTAGTTTTACCATGAGCACAAAATAGGCGCACTCACCTGCAACTATTCAGGGTCATTGTGATGCGCGTCTACATCCCGTTGTACCGCTTGCAGACCTCTGGCAGAAATATCGCCTTTAGAGTAGGCATGTTCGGCGATCAAAATACTGTCAGCAGCGAGTACCAATTCACAATCAGTATGGGCAAGTTCATCCCGTAAACGCTGAATCGCCTCTTCCCGCTGAGGATCCTTATCAACTCGACGAATATAGATCGCTTTGATTCGCGTCGGATATGCCTTCACCACCTCGGTATAAACCTCTGGGTCGTGCTGGCCGCTGTCACCAATCAAAATACAGGGCATATCGTGATAGAGCGCTAACATGCGGTCGATCAAATCACGCTTGTGCGCTTCGGCCCGCCGCGGCCACGGGCGGCGCAGAGAAATCCCCCACTCGCGTAGGAATAGAATAGGCCCAACAGGAATACGGTTAAGCTGAAAGAAGGTTTCCAACATCTCATAGATTGCCCAGGGCCCTCGGGAAACATACAAAATAGGCCGTTCAGCTTTCTCAGTTTCTCCTCGATACAGCGCCTGATAAAGCGATGCCACCCCAGGAAAAGCCGTGCGTCGATGCGGCTTACGGACAAACAAGCGATACAGCATTTTGAGTTTTTCAGCGACGCCGGTGAACATGACGGTGTCATCAATATCACTGATCACCAACAGATCTGCTTCGGGAGGCGGCACGTAAACTTCGACGCTGGTGCGGATTGGCGGGTGGCCGTCAGCATGAACCATGATATCGGCACGATGCCAGGAAACATCAACCGGTAATGCAGTACTAATCGGCAAGTGAGCGTCAAAGTAACCGTCGCGGTCAGTCGTTAGACACAGCTGATTATCGCCAATGCGTATATCCACTTTGGCATTCGCGAGGCCGCGACGAAAGATACGCCGAGCAACATCCGCAGTATCCCGCAACATACCTCGCCGGGGTATCGCCCTACCTAACGCGGCCTGACGAAACACGCGCCCCATCACAAACACCTCTCGCTGGGAACCATAACCACGGTAGGGGTGCACCATCATCCCCCCATGACCGCTGTCGCGCTTCATCGGCTGTGCCACCACGTGAGCCAACCGTTTGGCAAAACTTACCCACGGTTGATACCACGCCATTACTGGCACCCACACGAAAAACACTCAGCCACGTCATCGGCAACCGCTATATTTTGCGTCATTCCCAACATTGTTCACTTCCTGTGATGGCTCTGTTAAATAGCTAAACGGTCACCAGTGTGGCGTAATGGCGGGTGTCCCTCAACCGCCAAAAGCCATATTGCTAAGCGTTGTACAACACTTCTCCCAAGCCGCTCACGTTATAGCCTTGCAAAGCCCCCGCCCGCTGGATAAAACGCTCCTGGCGAGTAAATGAAATAAGCGCCTGAACCGCTGGTTCGAAGTAACTTCGGCGGTGCATCACCAAGTCAAATGACTCTTCAATTAGCGGTATAAAGTGTAGGTGTTGACGACGGGCTGCAGCTTCGACCCCAAGTCCAACGTCCGCTTCACCTTGAGCAATGGAAAGGGCTAAATCATCTTCGCTCAACGAAACGTTAGCTGCCCAATTGAGTGTGCTCGGTTCAATCGCTGACCGCTGTAGCAGGCAACGCAGTAACTGAGCCGCACCTGCATCAGGCTGACGGTGGGCAAGCGTAGCCTTCTGGCGAGAAACATCACTGAGCGTTTGAATGCCCAGTGGATTTCCCGGCGCCACTAGCAACCCCTGCTGGCGCTTCGCCCAATGCAGCACGATTAAGTCCCGCACCCCCCCCAGCCCTAGTGCCGCTGGCTCGTTATAGCGCCCGGATTCAAAGTTGAGTAAGTGAATGCCCGCCAGCAGCGCTTTTCCTTCCATCAAACGGCGCAGGCCATCACCACTGCCGTGGCACAGTGAAGCCAAATCACTACCGCTTTCGCGAACCGCCCACTCCAACAGTGGATCTTGGCTACCCGCCACTATCAACGGCAGCGGTGAACGCAACGCTTGGTCACCTTCTAAATGGCTAAGCACCCACATATCGATATGCTGACGAGGAAAGAGCAATTTTCCGGTAGCGCGGCTGCAAGGTATCTGCCCCTGGCGCACCAAGTCATACACTTTTCGCTCTTTTAAGCGCAGGTAGTCGGCCACCTCTGCCGTGGTGAGGAATTCCCTTAACATGTTCATACGCCTCGCCATTTACTGCATATAGCTGCATATAGCTGCATATATTTCAGACCACAGTGCATTACATCAAGTTTGCGTACATGATGCTAGTAATGCACCTCAAAGTAATTGAAGTCACATGATATCGGTTGTTAAAAACGATGCTGAATAACAAAAATGAGGGTGCGAACGGCAATGTCCCCAAGTGAGAACCCTTTTTACACAGCGTTTGCCTTGATTCTGGGAATGGATCAGGGGCTAATCGATATCGTGACGCTGTCACTGCAGGTGTCGCTGCTGGCCGTACTGCTTGCTTGTGTACTGGCATTACCACTAGGCGCTGCACTCGCTCTTTGGCGCTTCCCTGGCCGCAATGCGTTGATTGTGCTGCTCAATGCGCTCATGGGCCTTCCCCCAGTGGTCGCTGGGTTATGTGTCTATCTGCTGCTTTCTCGCGCAGGGCCACTAGGTCAGTTTGGGCTGCTGTTTACGCCAACGGCCATGGTGATTGCACAAGTCATTTTAGTATTCCCGATTATTGCCGCGCTTACTCGCCAGCAAGTAGAGACACTGCATAACGAGTATGCCGAACAGCTGCGCTCTCTTGGCCTGAAGCAGCTACGGATGATGCCTACTCTACTGTGGGACGCACGTTTCGGACTATTAACCGTGATACTCGCAGGCTTTGGCCGCGCTAGCGCTGAAGTCGGTGCGGTGATGATTGTCGGTGGCAATATCGATGGCGTCACCCGCGTAATGACTACCAGCATTGTGTTGGAAACCAGTAAAGGCAACCTCCCCCTCGCGCTGGGATTAGGCATCGTGCTGCTTAGCCTTGTAACGCTGATTAATGCATTGGCTCACACGATCAGTGAAACGGCCAAGAGGCGACTGGGATGAACGCGTCTATTTTTCCACCAGCGAGTTTCCCCCAGTCTCTTATGACGACCGTGCCTACGCTACATTTTGAGCAGGTCAGTTTTGAGCATCGCGGCCATCGTTTACTCGCCCCCACCACGCTGACACTCTCAGGCTGCCAGCGCACACTTATTATGGGTCCCAACGGTGCAGGAAAGAGCCTGTTAATGCGTTTGGCACACGGCCTGCTCACCCCCAGTAGTGGGCACGTTAGCTGGCAGGGAGAGCCACCGGCCCAAGCCATGGTGTTTCAGCGCCCGGTGCTACTGCGACGCTCGGCAATCGATAATTTGACCTATGCCCTGGCAGTTAGCGGAGTGCCACGTCGGCAGCGCAAGCACATGGCCCAGCAGGCACTCGAAAAATTTGGCTTAGTCGCGCTTGCCAAGCGTCCTGCCCGGGTGCTCTCCGGCGGCGAACAGCAGCGCCTTGCGCTTGCTCGTGCCTGGCTACTTAACCCTGCCGTGCTGTTCTTAGATGAGCCTACATCTGCTCTAGACCCTGCTGCTATCAAGGCGGTTGAAGATGCGGTAAATGAATTTCACCAGAACGGCACGCGCATCATTATGACCACCCACGACCTGCATCAAGCACGCCGCCTAGCTGATGAGGTGGTGTTTATGTATAGCGGCCAAGTGCTAGAGCACACGCAGGCCCAAGACTTTTTTAACACGCCAGCTTCCACGCAAGCGGGAGCCTTTATTCGCGGCGAACTTGTTTGGTAACCCCAGGAGCAACCCTATGAAAAAAACCACAATATTGACTACCGCTAGCTTACTAACCTCAGGATTAGTAGGCCTCTCGTGGAGTGCCTCACTGCTCGCTAACGATGATTTCATCACCTTAGCGTCAACCACCTCCACTGAAAACTCAGGGCTATTTGACGCGATTATTCCTACCTTCACCGACACCACGGGCATTGATGTGCGTGTGGTCGCCGTAGGGACAGGACAAGCATTTGAGATTGCCCGCCGAGGAGATGCCGATAGCCTGCTGGTGCATGACACGGCGGGCGAAGAGCAGTTTGTCGCCGATGGCTACGCCAGCGAGCGCCTGGACGTCATGTATAACGACTTTGTGATTGTCGGTCCCAGCGATGACCCTGCAGATGTGAGCAGTAGTGCCAATGTCACCGAGGCTTTTTCACGTATCGCGGAAAGTGAATCACCCTTTGCATCCCGAGGAGATGATAGCGGCACCAACCGTGCCGAACTGCGTTTATGGGAAGGTGCAGAGGTGACCCCTCAAGGTGAGTGGTATCGCGAGTTAGGTAGCGGCATGGGGCCAACTCTAAACACCGCTGCAGGTATGAACGCCTACACATTCACTGACCGTGCAACCTGGGTAGCATTTGAAAACCCGCAAGACTTAACACTGTTATTTGAAGGCGACGATGCGCTGTTTAATCAGTACGGCACTCTGCTGCTTTCTGAACAGAAACACCCGCACTTGAAGCATGATTTAGCGGCCCAGTGGCACCAGTGGCTGGTGTCTGAAGAAGGACAGCAAGCGATTGCCGATTTTGACGTCAACGGCCAACAGCTGTTTTTCCCTAACGCGCAGGCTTCGTCTAACACACAGTAGCGCTGCTCCTTACGTAAAAGCCGCCTTGGTCTCAATGACCAAGGCGGCTTTTTGGTTCAGCTCACGTACCTGATAACAGTACCTGATAACAGTACCTACTAACAGTACTTGCTAACAGACCCTGTTAACGCAGCAAGTCACGCACATCCTTCGCTTCCCAGTGCGGAAAATGCTTACGCACTAGCGCGTTCAAATCACGCTCAAAGGCTGCCCAATCAGTAGCGCCACTGACCTGCTCGCGGGCATCGGCTGTTCCGCGAATCATGCCAGCGCCAACTGTTACGTTGGTCAGTCTGTCGATGATGATAAAGCTACCAGTACCAGGGCTGGTTCGATAATCATCCACTGGAATCGCGGCTGTTAACTCTACCTCACAGCGAGCAATCGCGTTTAACCCCAGCGAGTCAGTGGCGTGTCTTTCAAGTGTATTAACGTCAATCTGGTACTCGATGGCACTTACCTGCCCAGATAGATCTCGGGTGGCGAGCTTAAAGTCATACAGTTTTCCCGGCGCCAGTGCATCTTCATGCATCCATACAATATCCGCCATGAACGCATTAGAAAGCGGTAAGTCGGCGTCGGCACTAACAATCCAATCACCGCGGGAAATATCAATCTCATCTTCCAGGGTGACGGTTATTGCTTGGCCTGGATAAGCGGCGCTTAAGTCGCCGTCAAACGTCACAATTCGCTCAACCCGTGACGTTTTACCCGATGGCAGCGCCTTTACTTCCTGGCCTGGGTGCAGAATACCTGCCGCTAATGTGCCGCAATAACCGCGAAAATCCAGATTCGGGCGATTAACGTACTGTACCGGCAAACGTAAATCAGTGAGGTTTTGGTCACGGCTGATTTCGACACTTTCCAGCAGCTCAATCAGCGTTTTACCTTCATAATCCGTACCGAAATACCAAGGCGTCTGATCACTTGGGTTGACGACGTTGTCGCCGTTGAGTGCCGACATGGGTACAAAGCGAATATCCGGCGCGCTAAGGTTGGTGGCAAACGCGCGATACTCATCAACAATCTCGTTGAAGCGCTGCTCAGAGAACTCCACCAAATCCATTTTGTTTACCGCAATCACCAAGTGCTGAATACCCAGCAAATCGGCAATAAAGCTATGGCGACGAGTTTGGGTCTGCACACCATAACGGGCATCAATCAAAATAATCGCCAAGCTGGCTGTTGAAGCGCCCGTGGCCATGTTTCGGGTGTACTGCTCATGCCCTGGGGTATCCGCAATGATGAACTTACGCTTTTCGGTGGAGAAAAAGCGATAAGCAACATCAATGGTAATGCCCTGTTCTCGCTCTGACTGCAAACCATCTACCAACAGCGCCAAATCAACCGTATCACCGGTAGTGCCACTGGTTTTAGACGCTTGGGTAATTGCCGCCAGTTGATCTTCAAAGATCATTTTAGAGTCGTGCAGCAGTCGCCCGATCAGCGTAGATTTGCCGTCATCGACACTGCCGCAGGTAATAAAGCGCAGCAGGTCTTTGTTCTCGTGCTCGTGAAGGTACTGCTCGATATTGTCAGCAATTAAATTGGATTGATGAGCCATTAGACCTACTCCTTAAAAATAGCCTTCGCGCTTTTTCTTCTCCATCGAACCGACCTGGTCACGATCAATGGCACGGCCACTACGCTCACTGGTTTTGGTCAACAGCATCTCTTGAATAATCTCGGGCAGTGTCGCCGCCGTTGATTCCACCGCACCGGTCAGTGGATAACAGCCCAGCGTTCTGAAGCGCACAAACTTCTCTTCAGGCACTTCATCGGGTGCCAAGGGCAAGCGATCATCGTCAACCATAACCTGCATGCCATCACGCTCAACCACAGGACGCTTGGCGGCGAAGTAAAGTGGCACAATCGGAATCGACTCAAGATAGATGTACTGCCAGATATCCAGCTCGGTCCAATTCGAAAGTGGGAAGACGCGAATTGACTCGCCCTTGTTAACGTTGGCGTTATACACATTCCAAAGCTCAGGGCGCTGACTCTTCGGATCCCAGCGGTGGTATTTATCGCGGAAGGAGTAGACACGCTCTTTAGCGCGCGAGGCTTCCTCATCACGCCGTGCGCCGCCGAAAGCCGCATCAAAGCCATGCTTATCCAGCGCTTGCTTCAACGCTTGGGTTTTCATGATGTCGGTATATTTCGCACTACCGTGGTCGAAGGGGTTGATATTGGCAGCCCGCCCCTCCTCATTGGTATGCACAATCAGCTCCATTCCCGCTTCTTCTGCCATGCGGTTACGAAACTCGATCATTTCACGAAACTTCCAGGTGGTGTCCACATGCATCAACGGGAATGGCGGTGTCCCCGGGTAGAAGGCTTTGCGCGCCAAGTGCAGCATCACCGAGGAGTCTTTACCGATGGAGTACATCATGACCGGGTTACTAAACTCAGCGGCGACTTCCCGGATAATATGTATCGATTCAGCTTCTAGCTGCTTTAGATGGGTCAAACGTGCCGCGTCAGGTGTGGCAGACACCTCACGCTGGGACGCTGACGGCGCAGAAAACTGGTTCATTACCTACTCCCTCATAAAACGGTGCTTGCACGTGCAAACGCTATTTTCCGACTAACGGCAATGTTGCCGAAAGACGGTTATTTGAGGATAGGGTAACGCCGAGTCAATAATAACCCAAAAGAATTAATAACTATCTTTTTATATCTTTATTGCCTAACAGTGTCATCACAGGCACACACTATACGACAACACGCTCAATCCAGGTCTGCCAATCACTGCCATGAAGATCAATGATTCGATAGCCGGGTCGAGATGCTTCATCAATCGCAAACTGCTCAGCGCCGGGTAAGAACTGGTCTGCGATGGCAGGACAACCATACACGTCAATCTTGCCATCCGCGGTACGGTGCGACTGGGCATAGGCTTGGTGGGCATGACCAAACAGGATGATTTTAACCTGAGGGTGGCGGTTTAACAGTTGCCAAAACGCCTCGCGATCTTGAAGGCCAATAGCGTCCATCCACACAGCGCCCACATCAACGGGGGGATGATGCATCACAATCAAGGTTGGGCGATCATCTTCTTCCAGGCGCGCAGCCAGTGCGTTTAAGCGCTCAGCACCTAACTCGCCATACGGCTGGCCTTCCACATGAGTATCCAGCAGCAGTAATCGCCACTGCGCTAGATCGACCTCTTCCACCAGCGGGTGTTCTGCTTGCATGAATGCCAACTGATCGTGATTGCCAGGAATCCAGAACCATGGGCACGGCAATGATGCCAGCGCTTGGCATGCCAACGCGTAAGAGGCAGCCGTTTCATCTTGGCTTACATCACCGCTAAATACGACGATGTCAGGCCGCTCAGCGATCACGGCTTCCAGCACACGCTCAAACTGCTGCCACGGAATTCCCGCCCGTGAGCGAGCTGCCTTATCGGCATGCAGGTGCGAATCGGTAATCTGAACCAGCCGCATCAGGGTAACTCCGGCATATCACAGGCATGGCCATGGGCTAAGCCATGCGCCAGCCACTCACCTAGAAAGCGATTCAGCTGCAGCTTCTCATCTGGCTGATGCATTCTGGCATTCGGATAACGATAGCGACCACTAAAGTGGCGCTCACGCTGAAAATCAGTCACTTCTGCCATACGTACATCATGGTAGAGATGGACACGCATTCTGGGGCCTTCAATAACCGCATCTAGCGGCCCACTCTGGGTCACTTCCACCATCGTGGTATAGGGCGCCTGCTCCAGAATCTTAAGATGTAAATCGCCGAAATGCTGGTCATCGCCATGCAGCGCGATATCACGTCGCTGGCCACTTTCCATATCACCTACCAAACGAAGCATGCGCATATAGTTGGCGCTACACTCGCCCTGCAGGGACTTTAAATCGGTGACATAGGCGGTTCTAGCCATGTTCACTCCTTTTCAGATTCGCTTGGCATTGTCGCTGCTCGATGAGAAGCAGCACGCAGCGAAGCGCGCTGGCTCGCTAACCAATGTAGCCCAATCAAACACATGGCGTTATCGAGTCTTCCCTGTTCCAGGAGTTCCCATGCTGTCGGAAAAGCCACCACATGAACACGGATATCTTCGTGCTCATCATCCAGGCCATGAATTCCCCCCATACCCTGGGTATCGACTAAACCACAAAATAGCGTCACGCGTTCGTTACACGCCCCTGGGCTTGGATAATAAGTATGCAATTTCGTCAGCACGCCAACCTGGCAGCCAGACTCTTCCATGGCTTCGCGGCGGGCAACATCTTCAAGGGACTCGCCTTTATCTGCCAGCCCCGCCACCAACTCTAACTTCCAAGGGGAAAGCGGATCATCAATCGCGCCAGCACGAAACTGTTCGACAAGTACTAATGCGTCACGAGCAGGGTCGTAAAGCAGCACGCCAACAGCATCAAAGCGGTTATGCACCTCACGCCGCATCGTGCCGCTCCAGCCACCTTCAAACAGACGATGACGCAGTTCTAAGGCTTCCAAACGGAAAAACCCCTGATAAAGGGTCTCTCGCTGAATAAGCTCGACATCGTCTCGGCCTAACTGAGGCGGCGCTGACGCATCGGGCACTAATGAATTAGGGCTAGATGCCATGAAGCACTCCCAGTGTTAACAATCGTTCTATTATCAATGCTTACCACTGGGAATGCCAATGCGCCTATCAACCTTAGCGTTTCTATCAACCTTAGCGTTTCTATCAACCTTAGCGCTAGGCGCCTTGGCTAACAGTCTACAGCTCGCCGAGTAATACCTCGGCATCCCGGCGCAGTGCTTCATCAGATTTTTGACGGGTCTCGCGTGCGGTACCATTCACCGCGCGCTGGGCATGCTCGCGAGCAGCTTGGGTATTGCCTTCTTCTTTCAAGAACGTTGCATAGTAATAGTTCACATCAATACCGTCTGGGCGAATCTCTAGCGCGCGCTGAAACATGCGCTCAGCGGTATTGCTGTTGCCAAAGCCTAACGGCCTGCCTGGTGCGCGGTCGTATAGCGCTCCTAGCGTGACATAAGCCGAGCCATTGCCGCCTTGTGGGTCGATTTCAATGGCCCGCTCCAGCACATCGCGGGCATCGCCCGCGGTGCCTAATGCACCAAGCCCACCGCGTTCACGTGCGTAGGAAGCCAGCACGATGCCTTGCCAGATCAATACTTCCGCTTGATCAGGATGTTGGCTAGCCAATTGCTCAGCCTCACTGGCCAGCGCTTTAAGCGTGCTCTCACGCTCGTTAGCTGGCATCTCAGTGACGGTGTGTTCCCAGCGATTTTTTAGCGAGAATACGTCACCTTCATAAGCCGACACGCTTAATGGGGCTAGCGCTAAGGCGCTACCTAACGCCGCTGCAATGAGTAACCGAGAAAAAGGGGGTGTGCGCATAATAAGCTCCTGGTTTATTTTTGTGCTTTCTAACAAGTAATACGTTTGGTATTGGGGTCTGAAATCACCCACACCCATAATGTAACGAACGTTTGAATGAATCGCCAATAAATAAGCGCTTTGTTAACCACACTGCCATTAGCGTAAGCTGGTGCTCTTTGAGGAGGTGAAAAACGCAATGAAAGGCCGAAATATGACGCGCTGGCGCGATCCAGCGAAAGACCCGCGCCAACAACCTAAGAGCAACCTGATCACAGCAGAGGGTGCGGCTCGCCTACGCGCTGTCTTGGACCATCTATCGCGAGTTAAACGCCCCGCCATTTCGGCCAAAGTCGGCGAAGCGGCCGCCCAGGGTGACCGCAGTGAAAATGCCGATTACACCTATAACAAGAAAGAGTTAAACCGCGTTATTGCGCGTATCGGCTACCTAACAAAACGGTTGGACGAACTGCAAATTGTTGATCGTCTGCCCGCTGACACCAGCAAGGTTTTTTTTGGCGCGTACGTCGATTTGGAAGATGAAAGCGGAGAGCAAGTTCATCTTAGAATTGTTGGCCACGACGAAATCGATACCAAAAAGCGCTGGATCAGTATCGATGCCCCTATGGCCAAAGCACTGCTCGGGAAAGAAGTAGACGACGATATCACGGTACTCACACCCAATGGCGAGACGTTCTACACCATCACGGCGATCCGTTATCCGGGCATGAAATCACCGCCTACTTGAGGCGCTAAGGACTACTCTTCTAACGCGTAATCTACCGTAGTGACGACTCTGATTCGCTTGATATGGGGTGTATAGCTATCAAGATCTTCAATGGAAAAGTAGCCCTGGGTCGCTTGGCGTATTCCCCCAACACCACTACCAGAATCCTCGGCAAACTGCTGGGCTGCATTGCGTGCATCAGCCGTCGCTTCAGCAATCATTTCAGGCTTAATGTCGTCTAAGCCAGTAAACAAAAACTCAGTGCGGTATTCATAGCTAGGCGACAACAGCACGCCTTGACGTACCAAAGCAGTGGCTTGGGGCACCGCCTCTATCACCCCACTAACATTATCAGTACGTAGCAACAACGTAGCCTCAGCCCGATAGCGCTCGTCTGGGCGTTCGCCACCATACATATTGCTAAATTGATCAGTGATACGCGGTGGCGTTACGCTGACGTTGCCCATATCGAAACCACGGGCATCCAGAAATTGGCGAATCAACTGCTCATTGCTGGAAAGTTGCTGCTCTAAGTCAGAAAGCGAATTGGCATTAACAGTATAGTTAAGTGGCCATAGCACCATATCCGCCGCCACTTCGCGCTCGGACAAGCCACGCACGGTGACGCTGCGTGAAGATTGCTGCCAAACCTCCGCTGCCCCTTTGAAGTAACTGCCTCCCCACACTAGCCCCAGCGCCAGCAAACCGCCCAAGATCAACGCACTGCCAATAACGGCCGTCGTACGAACGCTTCCTGTCATTTCCATCTCCTTTTACACGTGTCACCGAAACGAGGCTTACAAATGGCATCATAGACGTAAATAGTCGTCTCAGCAGTGGCGCTTGCTATTTAGCGGCTCGATACACTTTAAAGCGCCGATTATCTGCCAAGGTCTCAAAACTACCGAAGGTGCCTTCCAGCACATCAGGATAAGGAAGAAAGGCATTCGCCACTAACACAAGCTGCCCCTTGGCCGATAAATGATTGGGCGCTTCTGAAATCAGCCGTGCGCTAGGGCTATAGGTAATCTCGCGCTCCTGATGAAACGGCGGATTGCTGATGATCAGATCAAACTGCTCTCCCCCAAGCGCTGAATAGACGTCGCTCTCAAGCACTCGACCACTAAGCTGGTTGGCTGCTAGCGTTCGGCGGCACGCTTCCACTGCAAACGCACTGACATCCACGGCGGTGACCTGATGGCCTCGCGCTGCAAGCCAAGCACTGATAATGCCGTCGCCGCAGCCCATATCCAGCACGTTGAGCGGCTTTTTGGGCAAGCTAGTCGCTATGCTTTCGAGCATTAAACGCGTGCCTTCATCAACCTTGCCGTGACCAAAGACGCCAGGATGACTCACCAGTTTTAAATCCAGCGCGTCAAAGGTTTGCCACGCATTATCTGGCTGCTCCATCGCTACCGTGCGCGTAGCAAACAACGAGCAACGACGAGCATTATCGAGCTTATCGCAGCGCATGCCCAACTCATTCAATATCTTAGGCACGCGCTTGATGCCTCCCTGGTGCTCACCAACAACATCAAGCGGGGTATTTTCAGGCAACACGTGACATAGCCATGTTAGCCACCAGATTCCCAGTTGATGAGCCTTCGGCCAAAACAGCACCACCTGCCCAGCCTGCTGAATAAAGGGTGCATCAAACGGGCTAGCGGCTGCTTTACCGCCGGATGCCCAGTGTTCACGCAGCGCCACATCCCCACTTATCATTGCCGTGGAGTGGGCTTGCAACCAAGCATCAGCAGGCGGCGCAACGGGCCATAAGTTAGCCGCTTGGCCATAGAAACGTTCAAGGAGTTGGCAAGCAGGCAGTTGAGCGCTCATACATCGGCCTCGGGTTTGGTGAAGGTGTAAAGTAAATAGCGACCTAGCCGCCAGTGAGGATCTTGGCGGCAATACTGCTTTTCGAGCGCCAGCAGCGTTGCCTGCTCGCTCTCTTCCGCAGAGGGATGGCGTAAATAGTCCTGAAAAATTCGTATCCCGGCAACGGAATCCATGCGCAGGCCGTTATTCGCTGCCCACTGGCACACTTCGTCGTGGGTGACCGGTGAGATAGGCGTTAACCGCTGTCGCTTACCTTTGCCCTCAAGCTGGTCGCTAAGCGCTTTTTGTAAGTTACCTTTGATGACGTTGGAAAAACGCAACGCATCGCGGTTAAACACCATCAAACTTAACTGCCCGCCGGGGGCAAGCAGACTCGCCAGCGTTTGCACAGCCTGCTCAGGCTCTCCTAACCACTCAAGCACAGCGTGGCAGGTAATAAGCGGCCACGGCCCAGGCGCTTGCTGCGGCAGCGACTGAAGTGGCGCGGCAAGATAGCGCAGCTGTTCTGGTGGCCAAGCATCTGCAGCACATCGCTCGTCATGCCATGCATTTGCATGGGCCAACATATCCTGGGAAGGCTCTGCCATGGTGACCGCGTGCCCACGCTGAGCAAACCAGCCCGAGAGCTGTCCTAAACCACCACCAACATCAAGTACTGGCTGTGCTGTCAGGCGCAGCATTTGCGGCAGCAAATAATCCAGCATCGCCAGCCGCAGCTCGCCACGGGGCGCTTGGTAAAGCGAACGAGAGAACTTATCGACCAAGCCATCGAAATAGCGATCTCCCGCTTGGGTTAGCTCATAGCCTTTTGCAATATGGCTGTTTGAAATATGACTTGTTGATGTATCAAGAGGATGCATGCATGGCGCCAAGCGTTGACTCAAAGTCGCGTAGTTTAACCTGCCTGAGAGCAGAAGGCTTGCTCCGATAGTGAAGACAACGGGGGCTAATTGTCGATGCCAAGCCATACCACGAGTATTGTCTTTCGGATCGAAAACAGCTAATTTGGGAACGTTCCCATTTATTTAAGAAACACGCCACTTATGCCGTCACCTCGGGCCACCCTCATCGAAGTTGCCAAATTAGCGGGTACATCCAAAACCAGCGTCTCACGTTATTTCGGTTCAGAACGCGAACGGCTAACCCCCAAGCTCCAGTCACAAATTGAGCAGGCAGCTAACACATTGGGCTATCAACCCAATCTCATGGCGCGTGGCCTAAAAGGCGGAGGCTCACGGCTGCTGGGTATGCTAGTGGCTGATATACGTAACCCTTTTTCGGTTGCCGCTGTGCATGGCGTGGAGCAGGCCGCTCGAGCCCACGGCTATTCGCTGATCGTATGCAATACCGATAACGACCCAGAGCAAGAACAAACGCAACTAGCGTCGCTGGCCGCCTACCAAGTGGAAGGACTAATCATCAATGCGGCGGGGCAACCTGAATCTCAGTTGCAAGCATTAATGCACAGCGGTATTCCGCTGGTGCTGCTTGATCGCGAAATTCGCCAACTCGATGCCGAGGTTATTGGGCTCGATAACACCCAAGCGATTGATATGGCACTGGATCACTTAGTGCAACAAGGCTATCGCTCAGTGCTTTATGTAAGTGAAGCACCTGAACATGCCAGCGCTCGCCAAGAACGGCTGAAACGATTTAAGCAGCAAGTAAAAACCCTAGGCCTGGACAACCAGACGCTAGTGCTAAGCAGCCTAGATGAACATTCAGCCCTGCCAACATTAAGCGAGTTTACCCGGCGGCCTGCCAGCGCTCCCAAGGCAGTATTGTGCGCCAACGGCAACGTAACGCTCGCGATGGTGCGCGGCTTTCAGCACCTTGGCCTCACGATGGGCTCAATCGGTTTACTAGGCATTGATGAGTTGGAGTGGTGTGAACTCGTGTCGCCAGGCATCACCACCCTTGCCCAGCCAACCGATGCGATTGGTCAAGCCGCAGTTGCCTGCCTGCTTAATCAGCTTCCCCAGCACGCAGGTAAGCTCGCCGTGCAAGCCCGACACTCACCAACGCTAATTGCCCGGGGTAGCACTACCCCCTCAGGATAGCCCTTACCTGCAGCGTTGCGAGACGCCGTACAACTGACACCTCGAAATGGTATCGTTCCCAATCAGCAGCAAAACGAGTGAGACGCCCTATGACACAGTCTGATTCTGCACCCAAAATACTGACCTTCGGCGAAGCCATGGCCATGTTTGTCGCCGATGCCCCCGGCCCTCTTGCAAACATTGAGCACTTTCAGCGCCGTTTGGCGGGTGCCGATAATAATGTCGCGATAGGCCTCTCCAGGCTGGGCTTTCAGGTAAGCTGGCTAAGCCGAGTGGGCAATGACAGTTTCGGCCAATTTATTCGCAAAGCACTGGAAGCTGAGCGTATCGATAGCCAGCATATTCACACTGACTCACAGCGCCCCACAGGACTGCTCTTTAAAGAGCGTGCACAGAACGGCGCTGACCCGCGAGTTGAATATTTCAGACAAGGCAGTGCCGCGAGCCACCTCTCTATTGAGGATGCTAAGAATGTCGACTTTCAGGCACTTACCCACCTACACGCAACAGGCATTACCCCAGCCTTATCTGAAAGCGCTTGCCAGCTTACCCGCCATTTGATGAAACAGGCGCGTGCTCATGGTGCGAGTATTTCCTTTGACCCCAATCTGCGTCCGTCACTTTGGCCCAACGAGAACGTCATGCGCACTACCTTAAATGAACTTGCCAGCCGTGCCGATTGGGTATTGCCAGGGCTGGCCGAAGGGCGCTTGCTGACTGGCTGCGAATCGCCTGAAGCAATTGCCGACTTCTATCTGGCGCGCGGTGTTAAGGCTGTCATTATTAAACTGGGTCCAGAAGGTAGCTACTATCGCGGCAACATCAACGGCTCACTGGAAAGTTGTTTGGTTCCTGGTCAACCAGTCGCTGAAGTAGTCGATACCGTTGGCGCAGGCGATGGCTTCGCAGTGGGCGCGATTAGCGCCTTATTAGATGGTCTTACGCCTCAGCAGGCATTGAACCGCGGCAACTTGGTGGGCGCCCAGGCCGTTCAAGTAGTGGGCGACATGGAAGGCTTACCTAGTCGCCAACAGCTACAGGCACTAGAACAACGCTAAGCCACTAGCATTCGCAAACACCATCCAAGCGACAGGAGGCAGCATGAAAAAGAGCGTCATCGTACTAGGGCGGCTCAGCTCATCTCAATGGGCGGAACTTGAACAGCACGCCCAGTTAGTTGGGCTATCCAAACCATTAGACCTCACTCAACAAGACGTGCTTTCCAACCTAGCGCAAGCGCATGGCATTATCGGCTCCGGCTTGGCGATCACCCCTCAGTTGCTGGACGCAGCGCCCAACTTGAAAGTCATCGCGACCGTCTCTGTTGGCTATGACAACATCCCCGTTGATGAACTGACCCAGCGCGGCATTATGCTGTGTAACACGCCTGATGTGCTTACCGAAACCACCGCCGATACTGGTTTTGCTCTGATCATGGCCACGGCGCGCCGGGTAGTTGAATTAGCCGAGTGGGTCAAAGCAGACAAATGGCAGGCCAGTATTGGCCCTGCACTATTTGGTAACGATGTGCATGGTAAAACCCTCGGCATGGTGGGATTTGGACGTATTGGTCAGGCTGTCGCCAGGCGCGGAGCTTTGGGTTTTGGGATGCGGGTGCTTTACTCCAATGCATCGCACAAACCTGCCCTTGAAAAGGAGCTGGGTGCGCAGCGCCGCGAACTCAACGAGCTGTTGGCCGAGGCCGATTTCGTCTGTGTTACCGTGCCACTCACCGCCGACACCGAACATTTGCTTGGTGCGAATGAGTTCGCGCTGATGAAGCCCTCCGCCATCTTCATCAATATCGCTCGCGGCAAAGTCGTCGACGAAAATGCGTTAATAGATGCCTTGAAAAACGGCGCTATCCAAGCAGCCGGGCTGGATGTATTTGAGCAGGAGCCGCTCCCCTCCTCGTCACCGCTAGCGAAGATGCCCAATGTGGTCGCACTGCCGCATATCGGCTCTGCCACCCATGAAACCCGCGACGCCATGGCCCAGCGGGCGGTGGATAATATTTGCTTGGCACTTCAGGGTGAACGCCCTATCAGCCTGGTCAACGAGGAAGCATATCGATGAGTACTGTTAACACCACGTCTACACCGCTCTGCTTACTGTTCGACTGCGATGGCACCCTAGTGGATAGCGAAGTACTGCTTGCCGAGGTGATGGGTGAAATACTTCCCGAATTTCACCTACCCTTCTCAGCACAGCAATATATGGATGAATTTCGCGGGGTACGTTTCCTGACAATCGTCCAAACGCTGGAACGTCGTTTTCAGACATTGGAAAACAGCAAGCTTTCTCAGCTTGAGGCAGACATGCGGACACGTATGGAAACCCGCATGCGTGCTGAGCTGGTGGCAATACCGGGTATGGCTGCCGCATTGGAGCAGTTAAGCAGCCACCCCAAAGCCGTGGTGTCTAATGGCCCCGAACCCAAAATTCGTTGTGCGCTGGAAAGCACCGAGCTAGGCCACCATTTTGGCGACAAGCTGTTTAGCGCCTATACCTTAAACGTCTGGAAACCCAACCCTGAACTTTATCGCCAAGCCGCCGCCGCAATGGGCCACTCCCCCCAACAATGCGTGGTGATTGATGATGCGGCGGTGGGAGTGGAAGCGGGGTTGGCAGCAGGCATGCACGTCATTCACCTCAACCACTTCCCTAACGAGGAAGTTACCCCCGAGGGTGCCATTGGTATTCAACACGCCCATGAACTGCCCGCCGCTATTGCGCGCTTAGCCGCGTAAGCGACGTCGCGGCGAGCGATCATAGAGTCTCTTTTAAAAGTAGGTAGCCAAACGCTCTTTAACGTTTAACTGGTCATCCACTAACAGCAGTTGGCGCCATTTATCGAAGGTTAAACAGGGATGAGAGGCGCCAAATGCGACGATATCACCGACCTCGACATCCTGAGCCTCTTCGGGAAGGTGCACAAAAGCGTGCTGATCCATAATTTTCGTCACTTCCCAACCAGCCACAGGCAATGGCTGCGAGGCGCTACCTGCTTCCCGGAAACGACGCAGGGCAATAGGTAACTGGTCATGACCAATATCACGCTTCCCAAGCGCCACAATGGCAAGCCCAGGTTCGGGAAGCGACTGCACCTGGGCAAACACTTCCAGAGCAGGCTCAAGCCCCTGCTGTAAATCCGGTCGGCGGTCTAATACCGCTGACTGTGCTTCACGATAAAGCCCATGGTCGTGGACGACATAACACCCAGGCCGTAGCACAGGCGTAAATCGCCCCTGCAGCGGTGCGCCCTCAAAGACTTCTGCAATCACGTCATACCAAGCAGAACCTGAGGCCGTTACGATCGGGTTTTCTTGCGCAAAGCGGCCAGCCGCTTCAAGCTCTACCGCTACATCCACCAGATATTGAGCATAAGCACGAATACCCGCTTCGGGGTTATCCCCGTGAACCACCCCTTCATAGCCTTCCAACCCCACTAGTGAAAGCGCAGGCTCATCAGCAATTGCCTCTGCCAGAGAAAGAATCTGCTGCTTATTGCGGCAGCCACAACGACCTCCGGTGACCCCCACCTCAATCAGTAGCGCCAAATTCAAATCACGCTCCGCAAAGAAACGTCCGAGCTGACGCACGTTTTCCTGACTATCGACCACACAGTAAAACGTCGCGCCCTGCTCAATCAGGCTGGCGATGATGGACATATTGGCCTGACCAACCAGTTGGTTCGCCATCAATATCCGAGTGACACCATTGGTGAAGGCCGCACGACACTGGGGTGCAGTGGCAAGTGTGATACCCCACGCCCCCGCCTGGAGCTGTCGCTGGAAAAGCGCGGGCGTCATGGTGGTTTTGCCATGGGGCGCCAGGTGAGCGCCATGAGCCTCGGCGAATCGTTGCATCCAGGCTACGTTATGAGCCAGTGGGCTTTCATGCACCACGGCAGCAGGCAGGCTGACACCTGATAGAAGGTTTGATCCCAATTCCACACCGCCTTTATCCATTACTAATGGCATTGTCTGCATTCGCCCACTTCCTGTTTAGTTTTCTGTTTAATGAAACACATCAATGTTAGATATTTTCACAACCATTGACTTCAGGTTAGAAACTAACATACTTTCTAAATCAGGCAACCCCTAGGAGTCCACGGTGAGCCAAGAAATCGACATCTTGTCACGTATTACCACTGACTTTGCTGCCCTGCGCGAAGCTGAAAAGAAAGTCGCCGAGCTGATATTTGCTGACATCGAGTTTGTCACCGAAGCAAGCATCGGTGACATCGCCCAGCGCGCAGGAGTAAGTGATGCCAGCGTCACCCGATTTGCCCGCGCTATCGGCTGCACGAATGTGCGCGACTTAAAAACGCGCTTAACACGCGCTTTAGCAGCAGGTCGTCGTTTTATACAAGAAGCGACCCCCGAAGACAGTTCAAGCGTGGTGTATGACATTGCCACGCAAACCTTGGCGCTTAACCGTGATCTACTCGCCCAGGCCGATGTAGCAGGCGCGGTTGAACTGCTGGATCAAGCGCGCCAGATATTGGTATTTGGCGCAGGAGGCGGTTCCAGCATTCTCTGCCAAGAGTTTCAGTTCCGTTTAGTTAGACTGGGCTATGCGATCTGCGCTTACCCTCAAGCACTCTTGCCCCGCATGGTAGCGTCAACCCTAGAGCCGAATGACGTCGTCGTTGTGCTATCAGTCACTGGCTACACCCCGGAGATGGTGGAGTCTGCACAAATTGCCAAGCAGTACGGCGCAAAAGTGATTGCCATCACCGCTCTGAATTCTCCTTTAGCCGAAACATCCGACATTGTGCTACCGATTACTTCTCGGGAAACCGACTTCATCTATCACCCTTCAGCTTCCCGCTACGCCATGCTGGCGGTCATCGACGTGTTAGCGCTTGAACTTGCCATGCGCCACCGTGAGCGTTCACGAACTAAATTACGCCGTCTCAAACTTAGCCTCGATGACCATCGCGGTGGCGACAACCGCCAGCCACTAGGAGATTAAGATGGTTTACGACCTGCTGATTCGTAACGCCAACGTATTGGATGGCTCCGGCGCAGCCCATTTTCGTGCCGATGTGGCTATTCAAGGCGAACGTATCTGCGCCATTGGCGACATGCCCTACGCCACCGCCACAACCATTATTGACGCCCAAGAGCGCTATCTGGCTCCTGGCTTTATTGACGTCCACACTCACGACGACACCAATGTTATTCGTACTCCCGAAATGCTGCCAAAGCTGACACAAGGAGTAACGACGGTGGTGGTGGGTAACTGTGGAATCAGCGCCAGCCCCGTGACGCTCGCTAGCGAAGTTCCCGACCCCATGAATTTATTGGGCAAGCTAGAAGACTTTCGCTACCCAAGCTTCAGCGCCTATGCCAACGCCGTGGACGCTGCCGCACCCAGTATTAACGTCGCCGCCTTGGTGGGGCATACCAGTCTACGCAGCCAGGTGATGGATAGCTTTGCCCGGCCTGCGAATCGAGAAGAAATTGCCAACATGGAAGCGTTGCTAAGCCAAGCGCTAGATGAAGGTGCATTAGGGCTTAGTTCGGGGCTTGCCTACCGCAACGCGATACACGCGCCGACCACCGAAATGGCTCCCCTGGTGGCCGCCGTCGGGAAATCAGGCGGCGTCTATACCACCCATCTTCGTGATGAGTTTGCGGGTCTGCTAGATGCCATGGACGAAGCATTTGCCACTGCTCGCAGTGGCCAGGTGCCCCTGGTGATCTCGCACCTAAAATGCGCCGGCGCGGGTAATTGGGGAGGCGCGGGTAAGGCGTTGGGTAAATTAGAGGCAGCCGCCCAACATCAGCATGCTCACTGCGACTGCTACCCCTACACCGCTGGCTCCTCCACCCTCGATCTCGGCCAAGTGACAGATGAGATTGAGATCACCATTACCTGGTCGACACCGCACCCAGAGCAGGCGCGCCGCCCACTTAAAGAGATCGCCGCCGAGTGGGGAGTATCTCTTTTAGACGCTGCCAAACAGCTACAGCCAGCGGGGGCGGTTTACCACAACATGAGTGAAGCGGATATGCAGCAAGTGTTAGCGCATCCGCTCTCCATGGTCGGTTCCGATGGTTTACCGAACGACCCGCACCCTCACCCGCGTCTTTGGGGTGCATTTCCGCGTGTACTAGCTCACTACAGCCGCGATTTAAAGCTAATGCCGCTAGCCGAAGCGGTGCGCAAAATGACCAGCCTTTCGGCAGCTAATTTTGGCTTAACAGATCGTGGCGTGATCCGCATAGGCGCCTACGCAGACCTCACCCTTTTTGATCTGAAAACTCTTGAAGATACAGCCAATTACGAGACCCCTATTGCGGCCGCTAGAGGCATCGAAATGGTCATAGTGAACGGCAAAATCGCCTATCACCAGGGCACAATTTCAGACCAACGCGCAGGCAGGATGCTGCGCAGAACAGAGCGCATTTTGCAATCAATTCCCACCTTTCACCCCAACTAGGAGCAAACCTCATGAGCATTACACGATACGGCACCGAAGGCGGCGTAGGCACCGGCGGTCAGAAGCTGCCCTTTGCCCGCGCTGTAGAGGCAGGTGGCTGGCTATACGTCTCCGGCCAAACTCCCATGACCGATGGCGAAGTCGTTGAAGGCGGCATTGTTGAGCAGACTCGCCTCGCCTTCAACAACTGCCTGGCCATTATGCATGAAGCTGGTTACGGCGTTGAAGATGTCGTACATGTCACCACCGTGCTCACCGATGCGCGCTATTTCAGCTCTTTCAACAAAGTGTTTAAGGAGGTCTTTGGCGACAACCCACCGGCACGCATCTGCAGCGTTCAAGACTTGGTGGTGGATTGCAAAGTTGAGGTTGACGTGAAGTGATTCCGCGCTGATCGCGCCTAAACACCTAAAAATAACTACCACAAAAAAAGCGCCGTACCCCGGCAAGGGCACAGCGCCAGATTACCGCGTGATTCAGATAAAAGCCCTGCGGTAATCGCTTCCATTGCCTACCTCCGGCCGCGGCAACGGCCGGATCAACAACGATAAGAGGTTAACATGAACAGCCAACTATTCCTTACCACCTTTGTGCTCTACATCGTCGCCATGATTGTGTTTGGCTGGTGGATTTCAAGACACAAACGCAGCAGCGGTGACGACTTCTTGCTCGGCGGGAGAAGCGTACCGCTCTTTCTTACCGTCGGCACCACGGTTGCCACCATGGTAGGTACTGGTTCAAGCATGGGTGCCGTTGGGTTCGGTTATGCCAACGGCTGGGCAGGCGCTTTATATGGCATTGGCGGCGCAATTGGAGTTTTACTACTCGCCGTGTGTTTTGCCCCCGTTCGTAAGCTGCGTTTTATGACTATGAGCGAGGAACTCGCCTATTACGTCGGCGCCAACCGGTTGGTGCGCAATGTGGTCGCGCTACTTATCTATATTGCCTGTATAGGCTGGCTGGGCGC
This sequence comes from Halomonas sp. 3A7M, assembly GCF_014897875.1. Classification (NCBI taxonomy): domain Bacteria; kingdom Pseudomonadati; phylum Pseudomonadota; class Gammaproteobacteria; order Oceanospirillales; family Halomonadaceae; genus Halomonas; species Halomonas sp. 3A7M. Next base: position 33,838 of record NZ_JABUZD010000162.1, on the reverse strand, counting down.
CCATATTCTTGGCGGTGGCCTTTACCTCTCTTGGATGGCGGGTATTGATCTAACGACTGCGCGTATTCTGGTTGCTCTGGGCTTCGGCATTTACTGCGTGGTCGGCGGTTATTTCGCAGTTATCTGGACTGACACTATTCAAGCGGTCGTACTGTTCGCGGGCTTTATCTTGATGGCAATATTGGCACTGATCGAGGTTGGCGGCTTCTCAGGTCTTACAGCAGGTATGGATGCGGGCGCCGCTAGCTTTCTAGGCATTGGTCAGATTGGCGGACTACCGGCGCTATCGCTTGCCGCCGTTATTGCTATCGGCGTACTGGCAACACCCTCTTTTCGTCAGCGCATCTATTCAGGTAAATCAGTGGGCTCGGTACGCCGCTCGTTCTTAATCACCGGCGTTCTTTACTTGGGCTTTTCGATCATTCCCGCGATTATCGGTATGGCCACCCACGCGCTTAACCCTGGGCTCGAAAACAGCAACTACGCCTTCCCTTTTCTAGCCACTGAAATCATGCCACTTGGGCTGGGCTTACTGCTGTTGGTAGCAGGCCTCTCCGCCACCATGTCGAGTGCAAGCTCCGATGCGATTGCCGGCGTTTCCACGCTGATTCGCGATCTGTATGTGCTGGCAACGGGCCGCACGCCCTCCGCACGAAATGTTGTGCGCTTCTCACGTATTGCACTCGTAGCAACCATTGGTCTGGCACTGCTGTTCGCACTAGCCTCGGATAATGTCATCACCTACATCACCCGTATGATCTCGACAATTCTGTCAGGACTGTTTGTGAGTGCCATGCTCGGTCGCTTCTGGCCCCGCTACAACTGGCAGGGCGCGATCGCCACGCTAATTTGCGCGTCGGTGACTTCTTTAACGATTATCGCCAATAGCGACTGGACAGCCTTCTGGGGTAACCCAAGCATTCCTGCGGTGCTTGTAGCACTGGTAGCAGGCGTGATGGTAAGTCTAGTGACACCCGCTTCCCGCGTTACCCCGGAGCAGGCGCTAGCGATTCTTGACCAAGAGCGCCAGCGAATGGAGCAAGTGCCCGAGCCAACACTCACCAGTGATGAAGTGCCCGCTGCATCTCGCTAATTATTAGCCAGTAGTGCGCCAAAAAGCCCCGCTGATGAATTACCTCAGTGGGGCTTTTATAACCCATTGGCGGGGCTGGGCACGCGATCGATAATCCATTGGGCATCCTTACGAGTCGAGACAATCCGGGGAAGTCTCTGGCGGGTTCAACACTGTTTTGGATTTAGCGGGGGATTAGGTAAGCCCAAGTAGGGCTTCTGCTAACTTAACGTCATCGTAACGGTCTATATCAGCGTTATCCGCTGCAAGATCCGTATCGATAATTTGAATACCCATCTGCTTACTGATGATTTCCATCTGCTCAGTTGAAACACTCAGTAACTGCGAATCAAACAGCAGAAAGTCTATTAAGGGTCGTTCTGGCGACCTCGTTTGAGGTTTGAATGACATAGACTTGAATGGCACTGGTTTGAGTGACAAGTGGTGATTGAGCATTCTAATCTGGTCAACCAACGTCATCCCAAACGTTTCAAGATCGGTTCCCAAACTAGGCACATACACCCTCGGCGCTGGATTTTTAGCCAATGCTTTGGTCACGCCTTTGGGGAGTAAATTGGCAATAATGCTGCTGTAAAGACTACCCGGTGGAAAAACCAGCAGCTCAGCAGAGTCGATGAGTAAGCGAGTTTCTTTACAAACTTTGGAGACATCCAAAGTATCGATATCATCCGCTTCCCCCGATAGTTTTATCGATTTAATGGGTGAATCAATTTTTGCTGTTTCTTTGCCGGTAAAGCAATGCTGCCCGATAATTGTCTGGCCATTCTCTAACAACACCTCTAGCTGAAGGTCAGCGTCAGTTGTTGTGCGAACAGTGCCGCGTGTTTTGATGAGCTGACCAAATAGAAAAGCAATCGGGTCCAGTGAGCGATTGTGAATAAGGTAGCCACCGGTCAAGATCAAGTTCCCCACGCTGGCCCCAGCGAGGTCAAAATCCTGTGGCATGTGTTTATAAAACGCAGTGATATAACTCTGAATCAGCGACCGCATAGGCTCTGCAATCGCCTTGAGCAGTGGATGCTTAGCGCTCACCAGTGCCTGTAGGCTTTGCTCCAGCACGGCCTTCTCTTCGCTTTCTTTCAGCTCATTAGCCGTCAGACGATGCGAAAACAGTGCAGCAACGTCAGGATGGCCAGTCACCGAATCGTCAGCCAATGAAAGTAACCGAGCTCGCAAGTCTCCAACGGCAGGCATCGCAAAAGCTCGACGCAATTCGGCGGAGCTGCCACCAGAGTCAAAAGGGGTCACAAGATGAATCGAGTTATGCGTGTAGTCTGTCAGTACCTCAGAGAAGTGCCTGAGTGCCGAACCACCGCTGAAAAAAAGTATTTTTGGCCCTAGTTCCGGCGTTTTACGGTATCTGGCAAGACGCAAATCCTGCCCCTGAGAAAGCTCTCGGGGCATATTAACATGAGCACAAGTAAAGCGATTTTTCTTCATACAACCCTTTGAATTGTAACGAAAACGTAACATAAAAAATGGCACAGTTACTTATAGTAATCCCCCCTTGATTGACACTTTTTACGGTGAGGCAGTCTATCAACGCATCAATTCTAGAGCATTTTTATTTTCTACGATTCGAAGTCGAAAATCACTTCGAGTTAGTTGAAGTTTATGTGACTCAGCCAAGTGGCTCTACTGCGCGACGCCTAATTAATCGCAAGGGTTACCGGAACACGCTACTGGAGAAAGTTGAACTTGCCGTAGCGGTTGATGTACATCGACGTAAAGTCGACGGTGCAGGTTTTCAACAATCCAAGTCGCTTGAGCGCTTGGCAAGATTGCTTGACCAACTGGGGCAGGCCTGCCAAGAGTTTACCGCTATCAATGCTCTGAAACAGCTCCCAGACAAGTCACGTAAAGAGTATGCCAAGCTGATTCGATCGATAGGTAAATCATTGAAGTTGGTGATGATTAATGTCGATGATGCAAACACTCGACAAGGCCTGAAAGTCGGTCACCGAATTCCCAAAATAACCGCCCGCTTAACCGCTGCTTTCGAGCCTGGCGCTTCGGGCATGCGTAACAACGCCGTAGTGGATTTTCAACTTCACCGCATGATTCATCTACTTTCGGAGCTTGCCGACGCCCTACTCTCCGCCAACTTTGGCCCCGCCGTACGCTTACAAAACTACAAGCAGCTGCAAAACGCCGCTCACGTAATGACCGCCCAGAGTGACGATTTTACCGTTGAGCGGCTGGCGCTTACCCGCAGCGGCAGCACCATCGCTACCCTTAAAGCCGAGCACGCCACCTCTGGCAAAATGATGGCAGTCTACAAAGAGGGGGAAAGTCAGAAAGTAATTGAAGAGCTTTACGGGGTAGACCAATGGAAACGGATCTACCCCAAGGTGGCGCCCACGGTGCTCTCGCATCATGTCGAGCAGGGGGATGAGCTGGGTTCGATGGTGATTGAACACCTCCCCGGCCGTACGCTTGAATCGCTGCTGTTAAACGGCCAGTGGAAATCGGCCAAGCAACTTACCCGCACACTCCAGCGGACGTTGAGAAAAATCTGGAAGACGTCACGTACCAACGAATCTGCTCAGCCCGAGTATATGCAGCAGTTGCGTAAACGGATGCCGGAAACCCGCCACACTCACCCCAGCCTGCTTAGTACGGGCCAGCTAATTTGTGGACTGTCTCGACCAAGCTTTGACCAGTTGATCGATCACGTTGAAAAGCTTGAGCAGCACATCCGGGCACCGTTTTCAGTTCTGATCCACGGTGACTTCAACGTCGACAACATTATTTATGACGAATTCAAAGACCGTATCTATTTTATCGATCTGCACCGAGCCTCTTACTCTGACTATGTTCAGGACTTATCAGTACTCATGGCATCCATTTATCGGCTGCCCATTATGGATGTTTCCCCACGGGCCGAGTTAATGGCATTGATCCGACAGCTATATCAATTTGCGTGTCGATTTGCCAAAGACAATAACGATACAAGCTTTGATGCGCGTCTAGCCATTGCGTTAGGGCGCTCCTTTGCGACATCCACGCGCTTTATATATGACAAAAGCTTTGCCAACCGACTCGCGCTAAGAGCGAGCTACCTGCTAGAAGCAATCACACTTCTGAACCCTGAAGAACTTGAGAACTACAGGTTTCCCCTAGAGGACATTTTTAATGACTAAAAAGCGGATTGCAGTTATCGGGATACCTGGCAAGTGGTCAACCGAAGTTCTTGCAAATCACTTGGAAAAGCACACCGGCTTCCGCTGCATCGTCGATATGTCTGAAGTAGTGCTAGAGCTAGAGACAGGCAAGCTACGCTACCGAGACATTGTTCTCAACGAGCTTGACGGGGTGATCATCAAAAAAATAAGCGAAACGTACTCCCCTGCTGCAGATGATCGTTTGCGGATGCTTTACAGCCTTGAAGCGGCTGGTGTGCGCTGCTTCAGTAGCCCAGGCGAGGTAATGCGTTTGATTAATCGTCTTGAGGGCACTGGCGCATTGGCCGCGGGCGGCATTGCTCTACCATCAACACGTGTTACAGAAAGTATTGAGGCTGCATTAAAGGCCATCAAGGTGTTCGGAACAGCAATCCTAAAACCACTCTACTCGACCAAAGCCCGAGGCATGGTGGTGTTAAAAGCGTCCGATGGTGTCGCGACCAACACACAAAAGTTGAATAAGTTTAAGTCTAAACATGGACTTTTTTATCTACAGAAATTCGTTAACTTAGGTGGTCAGGACTTAGGCATGGTCTTTCTGGGCGGCCAGTATTTATGCACCTATGCCCGTGTTGCCAGTGGCGATGCATGGAACACAACGATACACAGCGGTGGAAAGTATCAAGCCTATGAGCCAAGCCAGGAACTGATTGAGCTTGGCCAAAAAGCCCAGTCATGCTTCACGCTAAGCTTTACCACCGTAGATATTGCATTGACCGATGAGGGCCCTGTGGTATTTGAGGTTTCGGCCTTTGGCGGATTTAGCGGCGCGTTAAAAGGCTGTGGCATCGATGCCAGCGAAAAGTTATGTGATTATGTCCTTAGCCAACTTGAAGCAGAGGCCGCCGAATGACCCATCTGTTTGATGAGAAGCAAATAATGCTGGCTAAGGCTGCTTGTCTCTACGAGCTGCCGTTGGTGTTCCACGGACTAACACTGCATGTCCTGGCTGATAATCCAGCTATTCTGGACTATCTTAAGCAGTACTACGCCAGCTTGACGGCAAGCTCCTCTCCTCACTCGCTCTCCCCTCACACGTTCCCTCCTCACACTGAACAGCGGATATTCCTGCTCGATAGGCAGTTTGATACCAGTGGGATTGAGTGGGTGCCCGTTAAGCGCAACAAAGTCAGTCCTCTTGGCCTAAAAGAAGCCTATGTGGATACACCGAAAGGACGCTGGATACATAAAGTACGTACGGGAATGGTGCTATTCCAGTCGTTAACCGACCCGGTTGCGACTGGCGATTTAACCCAACATCGATCTCAAGTAGTCAATTTTATAAACAATCAGTTTCTTAATTATCATCAGCGTGACGGCTACCTATTGGGCCACGCATCAGCCTTTGACATTAATGGCAGCACCACCGCCATTGCCGCAAGCTCAGGTGGCGGTAAATCGACGTTAATGCTGAAAGCGCTGGAGAGTGAAAAAGCGTGCTTTCTCTCTAACGATCGGATTTTATTTAAGCCACAAGAGGGTCAGGTCAACGTTATCGGTGTCGCCAAACACCCACGCGTTAACCCAGGCACGCTGCTTAACTCTGAACGCTTGGTTGCGCTGCTTACCAGCGAGGAATGCGCCAAGTTGGATCGCATGCCGAAAAGGCAGCTGTGGGATCTTGAGCAAAAATATGATGTGCTGATCCCCAACGCCTACGGCGAGAACAAAACAGCTATTTCCGGAAATCTACGCAATCTGGTACTCCTTGACTGGTCCTTAAGCTCACTGGAACCCACACGCTTGAGCAGTGTGGATAGCGAGAAAACGCCGGAGGCACTTGAGGGTTTACGCAAAAGCCCAGGAGCATTTTTTCAGCAGGCGGATGGCCGCTTCCCTCCCGAACAGACTCAATCTGCCGAGACCTATGCCGATAACCTGCGGGGCGTTCAGGTACTGCGCCTTACCGGCAGCATAGACTTTGAGCGTGCCATTGAACTGCTGCAAGCCAAAGGCATTCTCTGATGGTGGCACTGGCCCTAATTAGGCATGGTGAGTACGCGCAACGGGCGGACACACCCAGCGCTTTACAGCCTTATCCGCTGACCGATAAAGGGGCAGCAGATGTTAGACAGCAAGCTCGGCAATTCGGCGAGTGGCTATCTACGTCAGGCTACCAACTGAATAGCGAAATACACTCCTCGACACTGTTAAGGGCCTGGCAAACAGCTGAGATCTACCGCGAAGAGCTAGCAACACTCTTTGAAGAGCCCCCCTGCTCACGCAGCTTCTCAGCTCTTTGTGAACGCAGTGTTGGCGCGCTGGCCAACCTCAGTGTTAAGGAAATAGAAAGGATCGTTGCCCAGGATCCTCGCCTAGCGCCCTTACCAGAAGGCTGGAAATCAGCCAGCCACTTCAAGCTGCCTTTCGAGGGTGCAGAATCCCTGATCGAAGCAGGCGCACGAGTCGCGGCACACTTAACAGCACTTTTAAAGACACCGCCACGATGCGCAACGGATAACCGACTACAGCTGGTTGTTGGCCATGGCGCATCAATACGTCACGCTAGCTATCATTTAAATGTCATACACTTCAGCGATATTAAGCGGTTAAGTATGTTTCACGGGCATCCCGTCGTTTTCGAGCAACAGGCGGAAGGCTGGAACCGATTGTATGGAAACTGGAAGCACCGGCACTTGGCAGACCCAATCGATTAAAAGGTGGCGACTTATAAGATGGCGACGATGACCGCGTTGGACTTTATTCCAAAGGTAAGCAAGCAACCGTATCATGATGCTATCTTGGCGCGCCTGCCGACAGATTGGGTCCCCTGGCCTAATGATCAAAGCTCGGTCAACCATGATGATGCATTGAGCACCTTCCTAAAGCGCTCACGGAAAAGTTGCTTTGCCTGGCCCAAGCAGCCTGTCGTATTTATCTCCGACCCTCACGCCGATGCCGAGGCTTTTGAGGCCTCATTAATTGCCGCAGGAGTGATTGAGCGAGATGGACCGCACCCATGTGAATACGAGCTGACTAAGTTCGGTACAAAAGCGGAAATTGTGGTGGGTGGAGACTGTCTGGACAAAGGGCCAAGCAACCTGACGATGCTACGCAGTTTAGCTCACTTATACCGCCTCAACGCGGACATCACACTGCTTGCCGGCAACCATGATTTACGCTTGCTCATGGGGCTACTATCCCTGAAACGCGAGACGGATGCCGGAAGCCAGCATCTCTTTGTTCGCATGGGAAAGAAAGTGGTTCCACTGTTCAAAGAAGTCTTCGACCAGTACTTAGCAGATACTCAATGGGACAGAGAGATACCTTCTGAAGCAGCATGCCGTAAAGCCCTTTTTCCAAGCGAGGCGTGGTTCGAGAACTTCCCTTTCTATGCCGCAGGTTTTCTTACCCCTGAAGGCATTGGCCGTGAAATTAGCAAGATGGAGAGTAAAGCCCAGAGTTTCGAGGCACATTGCGCAAAAGCCGATCTATCACTCCAGCAAGTCTACGCGGCTGCCATGAAATGCCGCTCACTGTTCCTAAAAGAATCAGGCGAGTTTGGCTGGTTTTTTCGCCGGATGCAGCTCGTAAAGAAGCGTGGCTCATTTCTGTTCCTGCATGCTGGTCTTGACGACAAGATGGCCGAACTACTCGCTAATCATGGCGTAAAGCATGCCAATCAAGCCTTCAAAAAAAACCTGTTGGGCCAAAATTTATTCAGCTTCTATTATGGCTCACTCGCCAATACCTTCCGAACGAAATACCGCAAAGTCGACCTACCCCTTACCCCGTACGGTGCCAACGTTGCTCGCCGGGCGGGTATTCAAGTACTAGTTCACGGTCATATCAACCAGCACTTTGGGCAACGAGTAACGCTTAAAAACGGTCTCATCCATATCGAAGCCGATATCACTCTGGATGCTCACTCCAGAAAAAATGAAGGGCTAGATGGCCAGGGTGTCGGAGTGACACTCATTGATAAAAAACGCGGTGTTATAGGCCTTAGCTGCGATTACCCCCAGGCAAAAGTGTTCAAACCCAACCACAAAGGAAAACTGGCGGGAGCTAACTAAATGAAGTCAAAAACTAAGTTCAGCCACGACTCACTACTAGATCGTCAGTCAACCCAAGCGCTTTTGGTCACTCTGGCAAATGCCATCAAAGAAGGCGAGTTAGCCTTTCAGGAAAGTGGCGATGACCTAGTGCTTTCACCTCAACAGCTATTGCAAGTTTCCCTGCGGGCAAGCGATGAAGGCGATAAACAGGAAGTGGAAGTGAAGATTAAATGGCGCACCAAAGAGAAAAAAATTTCCGATACACCGCCAAAAATCAAAACCAGCGCTGGAAAACAGTAACCTCATCAGCAACAGGATGGCCTGGGCCTTCGCACAAAGTACGCTGGATAGGGTTAGACATTAGATTCATTTGAAAGGCACTTCATGGCCAGAACACCACCACCATGCCGCTCCATATCCGCCGCCAGCTGTAGCAGTTGCTTATCCTCACCCAGGCGCCCTACCACTTGTACCCCAACGGGCAATCCATTGGCCGCCACATGGAAAGGTACCGACATAGCAGGCTGACCGGTAAGATTCGCCAATTGCGTGAACGGGGTGCGGCTGAGCGCATCCACCGCTAGGTGTTTTAACACCCCTGCTTTTAATGCCAACGCTGATGCGCCAGGAACCGCTAACAGAGACATTAATCGCTCGCGAGCCGCAGAGGGATAAAGCTCGCCTATTTTGGGAGCAGTATCCGCGGCTACCGGCAACACCAGGGCGTCATAACGCTGGTGAAACTGGCTCATCTGCTCGGCAGCCTCGTGCCAATAGCGCTTGGCTAGCTCGTAATCTTTCGCCGAAAGCTTAGCGCCCAACCTACCAACGGCGCGGGTAGACGGCTCAATGGCTAACCGATGCACCGGCACACCGGTTTGCTGGCTTACCCACTGGAGGTCAGCGGCTAAATGGCCAAGGTAGAGCGTCAGGTAACTATCAGCCAAGGCGTCACCATCAACCGGTGGCTCACACCACTCCACCTCATGCCCCATGTCGGCCAGTGCCTTGGCGGCCTTCTCAACCGCTATTTTCACATCGGTACTTAATTGGGTATCCAGTCCATAGCTCAAAAAATCACCCAGCGATACGGCGATGCGTAGCGGCTTAGAGGAGGCCGATAAAGCATCCACATAGCCCGTTTCCCGCGGTACTGGGTAAGGGCCAGAAGGTGCCATGCCGTTAATCTGTTCTAGCAACGCGGCACTATCGCGCACGCTGCGGGTGATCGCATGCTCGACCACCGCTCCCTGCCAGACTTCGCCGTGGGCAGGCGCTAACGACACCCGCCCGCGAGAAGGTTTAAAACCGAACAAACCACAATAACTGGCGGGAATACGGATAGAACCACCACCATCGCCTGCCAACGCAATAGGCACCATCCCGCTAGCGACCGCCGCTGCGGCGCCACCGCTTGAGCCGCCTGGGGAATAGCCCTCTCGACATGGGTTTTGCGGGTGAGGAAATGCCTTAGGTTCTGTAATCCCCATTAGCCCTAATTCCGGCGTGGCCGTTTGCCCCATCACCACTAACCCTGCCGCCCGCGCACGCTGAATAATCAGCGAATCTTGCTTAGGGCACCACGCTGATAACGATGCACTTCCGAACGCCAGCGGTTCGCCTGCTAGCGCCATCAATAAGCCTTTACTTAGCGTGGGGACACCCGCAAACACCGAGCTTTCCAACACGTGCTTACACTCGTGCTGCGCTTTTTCAAAGCGTGTTCGAACCACTGCATGAAGAGAGGGGTTAAGCGTTTCAATCGCAGCCACTGCCGCATCGAACACCTCCGCTTGGCTTATCTCTCGGCGGCGAATCAGGTCAGCAAGGCCAGTGGCGTCAAACTTTTGGTAATCCTCAAAATGCATCGCATTAACTCCACTTATTAACAACGACGCTTTATGCATATTTAACGTCGCTTAATGTCAATTTTCATCACGCTATTTAGCCATACTGAAGCATGTTACTTAGAACCACTCTCAAGGAGCGGCCAATGAACCGCAACGTTATTTTAACTTGCGCTGTTACCGGCGCAGGCGATACCACCGGCAAAAATCCACATGTGCCTATCACACCTAAACAAATCGCTAACGACTGTATTGCCGCCGCGAAAGCCGGTGCCAGCGTTGCGCATATCCACGTTCGTGACCCTGAAACCGGCGGCATCAGCCACTCTCTCGATCATTTCCGCGAAGTAATGGAACGCGTACGCGAAGCGAACGTGGATATTGTCATGAACATTACTGCTGGCGGTGGCGGTGATTGGATTCCTGACGCCCAGGACCCCACACGCGGCGGCCCCGGCACGGATATCCAGACGCCCGCCCAACGCCATGAGCCAGTCGGTGAGCTTTTGCCCGAACTCTGTACCCTAGACTGCGGCAGCCTCAACTTTGGCGATATGGTCTACGTAAACCCTGCCGACTGGCTACGCGAGCACGCCCGCCTGGTGCAGGCCGCTGGCGTCAAACCAGAGCTTGAATGTTTCGACCTGGGCCACGTTTGGTTCGCACGTCAGCTACAGCAGGAAGGACTGATCGATGGCGATCCTCTTTACCAACTCTGCTTGGGCATCCCCTGGGGCGCTGAAGCCGATACTGAAACGATGTTGACCATGCGCAATAAATTGCCAGAAAACGCTCAGTGGGCAGCTTTCGGTATCGGTCGACATCAGATGCCCATGGTGGCTCAGGCGGTTCTACTAGGCGGTCATGCCCGCGTCGGTCTTGAAGATAATCTTTATCTTAAAAAGGGCGTAATGGCGACTAATGGGCAATTAGTTGAGAAAGCCGCCACTGTCATCGACAACCTGGGTGGCCGAGTGATGACACCCGCAGAAACTCGCGTGCACCTCAACTTACGCGATCCGCACAGCAGCCACTCCAACGCACTAACCACGGAAGGTCAGGCATGAGTCAACAGCTATCGGTTATAGGCACAGGGGTGATTGGCAATGGCTGGATCGCGCGCGCCCTGGCGCGTGGCTGGGACGTCGTGGCCTTTGATCCAGCCCCTGATGCACCACTGCGTACTCGCGCCTTCGTTGAGAATGCATGGGGATCTTTGCAGCGCCAGGGCCTAGCCGAGGGCGCCAGTCCCCAGCGGCTGCGCTTCGTGGAAAGCCTTGAGGCCGCTGTTGAAGGTGCCGACCTGATCCAGGAAAACGTACCCGAGCGACTCGCGCTTAAGCGTGAGGTACTTGCCGCCCTGGATGCCGCAGCAGCCCCAGAGATCTTGATCGGATCGTCAACATCCGGCTTCAAACCCACTGACTTGCAGCATGCCTGCACGCGGGCACCGGGGCGCGTGATCGTCGCACACCCCTTTAATCCCGTTTATTTACTGCCGCTCGTGGAACTGGTGGGCGGGGAAGCCACCGCGCCTGACGAGTTAGCGCGTGCCCATGCGCGCTATCAAGCCCTCGCCATGCGCCCGCTGGTCGTGCGCCGAGAAATAGAGGGGCATATTGCTGACCGCCTGATGGAAGCGCTCTGGCGTGAGGCGCTACACCTAGTCAATGATGGCGTGGCAACAACCGAAGAGATAGATGCCGCCGTCGTCTACGGCTGCGGTTTGCGTTGGCCACTAATGGGCACCTTTCTCACCTTTCATTTGGCTGGTGGCGAGTCAGGGATGCGCCACATGCTTGAACAGTTCGGTCCGGCGTTAAAACTACCGTGGACAAAGCTTGAAGCTCCCGAGCTTACCAACGAGCTGATTGATCGCGTGGTAGAAGGCTGCGAGCATCAAGCCGCTGGTCGCTCAGTGGCCGAGCTGGATCGCCGCCGTGATGACTTTCTGGTGGAACTGCTCAGCTTAGTACAAAAATATTGGCCTGAAGCCGAAGGTTTGGAAGGACGTATCTAATGATTATTTTACAAAGCCGCGTTGCCTCAGAGTGGGTCGATTACAACGGCCATATGAACGACGCCGAATATGCCCGGGTCTTCTCACTGGCAGTAGAAGAACTCATGGAGCATATCGGCTTAGATAGCGCAGGCCGAGCATGCTACGGCTACACGATCTACACCCTTGAGACGCATCTTTGTTATCGCCGCGAGGCCCACGAAGGGCAACCACTCAGCGTAGCGTTGACCCTGTTGGATCACGATACCAAACGCCTACATATTTTCTTCAAGCTACAGGATGAGACAGGCAACCTACTTGCCACCAGCGAGCAGATGCTGATGGGCATTGATATCGATACCGCTCGCCCTGCGCCTTTCCCTGCCCCCGTTGAAGAGGCCATCTCTGCATTGCCTCTAGCAGCGCCATCAACATGGCCAGAGTTGGCCGGCCGCACTATTGCCATACGGCGATAACGACACAGCAAAACCACAGAGTAAAACCACATAGCAAAGCAACACTAAAAATAATGAGAACCGTCCATCAGTGCGGACGGTTGACCGGGATTGCCGGCCCGACGTCCGGCCCAAGAGGACAAGCATATCGCTACGCCAACTTCCCCTCACCGACCCACGCCGCCTTCGCATAACAACTCACCCAAGGCCGAACTCAGTACAGACTACATGGTGACAGAGCTCGCCCAAGGCGGTTTCTTCCAAGGCATGCACAAGGGAATGACGCTAACTGCCAGCGGCCTAGTGTTGCTGTTCGTACTTTTCACCGGGCTTGGCTCAGATACAGCAGGCAGCGTGTTCGGAGCAACACGCGCCTGGATTGAGAGCACGTTTAGCGGTTATTACCTAATTACCGTAATGCTGCTACTAGCGGTCTGCGCCTTCATTGTCTTCAGCCGCTATGGAAGCGTAAGGCTTGGCACTGACGACAGCCGCCCAGAGTTCAGCAACTTTGCGTGGTTCTCGATGCTCTTCTCTGCAGGTATCGGCATTGGCATCCTTTTTTTTGGCGTCGCTGAGCCCGTGTTCTACCTTGACGATACTGGCGCCTTTGGCTATCCCAACAATCCTCATGCCGACATGGCCGGTGCCGCCGCCATCGGTCACGAGCGCGCTATCGATGCGTTACGCGTCACCGTTTTTCACTGGGGCCTTCACGGCTGGGCCATCTACGTGATTGTCGGTATGTCGCTGGCGTATTTTGCTTATCGAAAAGGGTTGCCGCTCGCACTGCGCTCGGCGCTTTATCCTTTTATCGGTGAACGCATCTTCGGCCCTATTGGTCATCTTTTCGATATCCTCGGGGTACTGGGCTGCGTCTTTGGCGTCGCTACGTCGCTGGGGCTTGGGGTTAGCCAAATGGTCGTTGGCTTAGAACGGCTAATAGGTGTCGACCCAGGGCTAAATACCCAGTTAGTGCTTATCGCGGGTATTTCAGTTATCTCAATACTCTCAGCCGTATCCGGCGTACGCGGCGGTATTCGTCTTATTTCCGAGATGAATATCTGGGTGTCCCTAGTGGTCGTGAGTATTTTCCTAATTGCAGGCCCCACGCTGTGGCTCATCATGGCGTTCGGCGAAACCATGCTCGACTACGCTATCAATTTTATTCCCATGGGACTTTGGTACGCTGATGAGGAAGGAACCGCCGCTTGGCAACAAGGTTGGACAATCTTCTACTGGGGCTGGTGGCTAGCCTGGGCTCCCTTTGTCGGTCTTTTCATCGCGCGAATTTCTAAAGGACGTACCTTACGCGAGTTTGTATTGGGCGTTCTGTTAGTACCTACCCTGATCATTTTTGTTTGGCTGATCATCTTTGGCGGCAACGCCATGTATCAGGAGTTATATGCAACGAATGGCCCTGGTAGCGCCGGTATTATTGAGCTGGTTAACGCTTGGAACCTACCCTCAGCACTGTTTGCCACGGCTGATGGCATTGTCGGCAGCGGCACGTTTGGCTGGATACTCTCCGCCATGATGGTATTCCTGCTAATGAGCTGGTTTGTCACCTCTTCAGACTCCGGCACGTTAGTGCTAACCACCATTTTATCGTTAGGTGACAATGAACCGCCTAAACGCTTCCGAGTGTTCTGGGGCGTGGTGATTGGTTTAGTGGCGGCGGTACTGCTGGTTGCCGGTGGTCTTACGGCGCTGCAAACAGCCCTTATTGCAGCCGCCCTGCCACTCAGTGTTGTAGTGCTAGTGATGACGGCTGGTGTGCTGATTTCGCTGTTCCGCGAGACGCTCGATGCCCGACGCAGAAAAACAGCCTAACACTCTGCCCTGTCACGCCAGGTGCGCTTAGCTGCGGCGCCTGGCGTACTTTCCCTTTTTAGCAACAGTTCTCCTTTCAAGCACCGCGTGAGGCGCGCGGCGAACTGCCAAAATGGGCACGGAAAGCACGTGAAAAGCTGGAGCTCGAACCAAACCCACACGCAACGCCCACCGCTAAAATCTCCATATCAGTCTCCATCAGCAAACGCTTTGCCCGCGCTAAACGAAGTGACAGATACCACTGGCGCGGTGTTTGATGAAGATGATCCTCAAACAGCCGCTGAAGCTGTCGAGAGGAAACGCCGATTCGCTCAGCAATCTCTGCGAGAGACAAAGGCTCTTCCAAATGGCGCTCCATCAATGCGACCGCTTCAATTAAGCGCCGGTTATGCGTCCCCAATCTTCGCGCTAATGTCATACGCTGTTGATCATGACGACTTCTCAAACGCTCATGGATAAGCTGCTCTGAGACATCGACGGCTAATTTGCTCCCATGACGCCTGGCGATGACTGCTAAGGCCATGTCCATGGCTGCGGCACCACCCGCACAGGAAAAACGCCGCTCCCCGATCTCAAATAGCTCGTCGGTCGTTTCAATCGTTGGAAAACGCTCACGAAAGACCGGCAAGCTCTCCCAATGCAAGGTGACCCGCTCACCCTTCAATAACTGAGCGGCGGCTAATATAAACCCTCCGGTGTCTAACCCACCTAGAGCACATCCGGCTTGATCAAGCCGATGCAGCCACGAAATGAGTGCTCGGCTTAAATGGTCTTCAGGCTCAAAGCCGCTACACACAGCCAACGATGGCAGGTCAAGACCACCTCCCATAGCCTGATCGACTAATAGCGTCATGCCATTGCTTGCGGTGACAGGCTCACCATCACGACTAAATAGCGTCCACTCAAACAGCGTGTGGCCGCTGATCCGATTGGCTATTCGTAACGGCTCTACCGCAGAAAAAAATGCCATCATTGAAAAGCGCGGTAATAATAAAAAACCAACGCGCTCTGGCAGTGATCCAGAATAGTTTAGGCGCAAAATAACTCCTAAAATAAGCGCTTTCTTATCGATGCTGACGATTACTAAACGAATCAGGCAACGCCAATGAATCCTCGTACATAATACACGCCCAACCAGCAACAGGATGCCCTGGGCCTTTGCACAAGGTACACTGGATAGGGTTAGACATTAGATTCATTTGAAAGGCACTTCATGACCAGCGCTCCCCCACTTTATCTGCAAATACAGCAGCACCTGTTAGAGAAAATCCAGGGAGGTGCCTGGCCAGCACACCACCAGATCCCTCCCGAAGAGCAACTTGCCCGAGATTTTGGGGTAAGCCGGATGACGGCTAATAAAGCGATTCGTGATCTCGTCCAAAAAGGCTACCTAACACGCCAGCCTGGGTTAGGTACCTTCGTGACAGATCGCAAGGCAGAGTCATCCCTGGTCGAGGTCTACAACATTGCTGATGAAGTGCGCTTCAGGGGACACCATTACAGTAATCACGTACTGGTATGTGAAGCCATTGAAGCGGATGACGAAGTCGCCTTACGGCTAGGCGTTCGCTTGGGTAGCCGCGTGTTTCAAACGCTGCTGGTGCATTTGGAAGACGACACGCCTATTCAGCTTGAAAACCGCTATGTTAACCCTCGCTGGGTACCCAACTACTTAACCAGTGATTTTTCACTGCACACACCCAATGAAGTATTGGTAGCGGCCTGCCCGATTACTGACGTCGAGCACACTGTTGAAGCCGTGCTTGTCGACCAGCAAACTGCCGATTGGCTTGCTATTGATACCGCCACCCCCTGCCTGAGCATGGTACGGCGCACGTGGTCAGGCGAGCAGCTCATCAGCTATGCCCGCCTACTGCATCCAGGCGACCGCTACAAACTGCGCTCCTCGGTGCATCGCCAAGCGTCTTAATTCCTTTCGTTACACCGAAGTATCTTACCCACAGCAAATGTATATACATGACAGCCTTTTAAAATCACAAACACCATAGAAAAAATATAGACATTAGTCTAATATAAAAATTATCAATCTCACCACAATAAAATTAAACCATTGAATTTAAAATAAAAAAACACATCGGATCGTTTTATACTTTATTACTATCTGACATTTCCCTACTAACCATCTTGACGAGGAAGCGCTTATTGATCTTAATTGTATATACATTAAGATTTTAAGGAGCTCCTCATGCCGAATGCAACGGATCGTCGCCTCTGGCGCGATATCAGCGTCTTCGATGGCTTGCGGACATTGCCCGACCGCATGGCCGTTATTACCGAAAGGGCACACATCATCGCCTTGTCGCCCATGAGTGAGTTCGACGAGCAACTCGCCAATAACTGCACAGAGATGGGCAGTGGCGGTGTGATGACCCCGGGTCTTGTGGATTGCCACACCCACCTTGTATTTGGCGGTTCTCGGGCTGAAGAGTTTGAAGCGCGGCTTGAAGGGGCTAGCTATGAAGAGATTGCTAAACGCGGTGGCGGCATTCTCAGTACCGTTCGTGCCACGCGCGAGGCTAGCGAAGATGAGCTGCTAAGACTCGCTAAACCGCGTCTTGAAGCACTGATTGCTGACGGCGTTACCACCGTGGAGATTAAGTCTGGCTACGGGCTTACCGTCAAAGATGAACTCAAGATGCTGCGTGTCGCGCGCCGTCTCGGCAAGATGCTGCCAGTCAACGTTGTCACGACGCTGCTGGGCGCCCATGCCCTCCCCCCAGAATACAAAGATGACAGCGACGGCTATATCGATCTTGTCTGCCAGGAAATGATCCCCGCAGCAGTGGCCGAAGGCCTGGCAGATGCGGTTGATGTGTTCTGCGAAAAAATCGCCTTCTCGGTGGAACAGTGCGAGCGAGTGTTTGCAGCCGCCGAGGCCCATGGCCTACCCATCAAGGCACACGCCGAACAGCTCTCTAACCTGGGCGGAACGGCCATGGCCGCGCGCCACGGAGCCCTATCTGCTGACCACATTGAGTACCTGGATGACACTGGCATCGCTGCCATGCGTGAGGCCGGTAGTGTGGCAGTAATCCTGCCCGGTGCCTTCCATACCCTTCGTGAAACGCAACAGCCGCCGATTGCGGCGCTGCGCAGCGCAGGCGTTCCAATGGCAGTGGCTACCGACGCCAACCCCGGCAGCTCCCCACTGTTTATGCCCACGCTAATGCTCAACTTGGCCTGCACGTTGTTCCGCCTGACTCCCCAAGAGGCCCTGGCGGGCATGACAGCCCATGGGGCAACTGCGCTAGGCCTATCGGGCAAAGGTCGCATCCACGAAGGTGCAGAAACCGACCTCTGTGTATGGGATATCGATGCACCCGCCGAGCTCGCTTACGCCGTACAACCAGGACGCCTTCGTCAGCGCATGTTCCAGGGAGTGCTTACCCATGGCCATTAATAGTGAAGCCACTGCCACTGAACTCGACATGTCACTCTGGACGGGCCGAACAGACCCTGAACCCAACAGTGAGCGCTGGCATCAAAAGATCCAACCGCTTAGCTCAACGGCAGCGCCGGGCTGTGCTTTATTAGGTTTTGAAAGCGATGCAGGTGTGGCCAGAAACCAGGGGCGTACCGGTGCCGCGCAAGGCCCTTCGGCACTGCGTAAAGCGCTGGCACCGCTGGCGTGGCACCGCACAGGCCCAGCCTATGATGCGGGAAATGTACGCTGCGAAGGCGATGCCCTAGAAACCGCCCAACATGCCCTCGCCGATCGATTAGCAGCGTTGCTTAAGGCTGAACACTTTCCCGTTGTGCTAGGTGGCGGCCATGAGGTGGCCTACGGTAGTTGGCTGGGGCTTGCCCAGCATCTCGCTAATAACGGTGAAAAAGCACCACGCATCGGCATTATCAATTTTGATGCCCACTTCGATCTGCGCGATCCCTCTCATGTGCGCTCTTCGGGCACCCCCTTTACGCAAATTGCGGATGAATGCGCCAAGCGCGGCTGGCCGTTTCGCTACGCCTGTTTAGGCGTAAGCCGCGCTGCCAACACGCGCGCGCTGTTTAACCGTGCTGCACAACTCGGCGTCATGGTTCGTGAAGACCGGGACTTTCAACCGGCGCAGCTTGAGTGCATTCGGCGCGATCTGGAACGCTTCATGGTGCGTTGCGACCACCTCTATCTAACCATCGATCTGGATGTACTGCCCGCAGGGGAAGCTCCTGGCGTTAGCGCTCCCGCCGCTCGCGGCGTCTCACTCGCACTGATTGAACCGCTGATTGAGACCATCCGCGACAGCGGCAAGCTGCGCTTAGCTGATCTCGCCGAGCTAAATCCCGATCACGATATCGATAGCCGTACGGCCCGCGCGGCAGCACGAACTGTCTTTCAGTTGGCGCTCGACACCTAGCGCCCGGATTCATTAATCCATCTATTACTAGCCCTTTAATAACAAACCGATGACCCAAGAGGAGTTTCTCCATGTCCACTAACGACAAACGTCACGACGCATCCCGTAAGATTGCTGCCCCTACCGGTAGCCAGCTCAGCTGCAAAAGCTGGCTGACCGAAGCCCCGCTGCGCATGCTAATGAACAACCTCCACCCTGACGTGGCTGAACGCCCCGAGGATTTGGTGGTATACGGCGGCATTGGCCGCGCCGCGCGTGATTGGGAGTGCTACGACAAAATCGTTGAGACTCTGCAGCGCCTGGAAGATACGCAAACCTTACTGGTGCAATCCGGCAAACCGGTAGGCGTATTTGAAACCCATAAAGACGCCCCTCGGGTACTTATTGCCAACTCCAACCTGGTCCCCGCCTGGGCCAACTGGGAACACTTCAACGAGTTGGATCGCAAAGGCCTAATGATGTACGGCCAGATGACCGCAGGCTCATGGATTTACATCGGCTCTCAAGGCATTGTCCAAGGCACCTACGAAACCTTTGTGGAAGCGGGCCGCCAACACTTCGACGGCAATCTAACAGGCCGCTGGGTTCTCACTGCAGGCCTGGGTGGCATGGGTGGCGCTCAACCACTCGCCGCTACCCTGGCCGGCGCCTGCTCGCTGAATATCGAGTGTCAGCAAACCAGCATCGACTTCCGCCTGCGCACGCGCTATCTAGATGAGCAAGCAGACGATCTCGACGATGCGTTAGCGCGTATCGAACGCTACACTGCCGAAGGCAAAGCCGTCTCGATTGGCCTGTGTGCGAATGCTGCGGATGTACTACCCGAACTGGTCAAGCGTGGCGTGAAGCCCGACATGGTCACTGACCAAACCAGTGCCCACGACCCGCTACACGGCTACCTGCCTGCAGGCTGGACCTGGGAAGAGTACGTGGCACGTGGTAAATCCGAACCACAAGCCACCGTAAAAGCGGCCAAGCAATCGATGGCCGTGCATGTACAAGCCATGCTCGACTTCCAGAAGATGGGCGTACCCACTTTCGACTACGGCAACAATATTCGCCAAATGGCTCAAGAAGAAGGTGTTGAAAATGCCTTCGACTTCCCTGGTTTTGTACCTGCCTATATCCGCCCCTTATTCTGCCAGGGAATTGGCCCCTTCCGCTGGGCCGCGCTTTCAGGCGACCCGGAAGACATTTACAAGACCGACCAGAAAGTCAAAGAGCTGATCCCTGACGACCCGCACCTGCACAACTGGCTGGATATGGCCCGCGAGCGCATCAGCTTCCAAGGTCTTCCGGCGCGTATCTGCTGGGTCGGCCTGAAAGACCGTGCGCGTCTTGGCCAAGCCTTCAACGAGATGGTCAAAAACGGCGAGCTTAAAGCACCCGTCGTGATTGGCCGTGACCACCTGGACTCCGGTTCCGTGGCAAGCCCCAACCGCGAGACCGAGGCGATGATGGATGGCTCCGACGCCGTCTCAGACTGGCCGCTGCTGAATGCCCTGCTTAACACCGCCGGTGGTGCGACCTGGGTCTCGCTACACCACGGTGGCGGTGTCGGCATGGGCTATTCCCAACACTCTGGGGTGGTTATCGTCGCCGACGGCACCGATGATGCCCACGCACGCCTTGGCCGCGTGCTGCGCAACGACCCGGGCACTGGCGTTATGCGCCATGCCGATGCAGGCTACGACATTGCCAAACAATCTGCCCGTGAAAACGGCCTCGATTTGCCGATGCTGAAGAGCTAATTCAACAACTTCAAGGAGCACTCATAATGACCCATCTCGATATTCAGCCCGGCAAAATGACACTGGCGCAGGCGCGCCAGGTCTTTCAATCCCCCGTCACGGTTAGCCTGCCAAGCAGTGCCGACGAGGCGATCCAAAAAAGCGTCGATTGCGTCAATCGGGTAGTTGAGGAAAACCGCACGGTCTACGGTATTAACACCGGGTTTGGGCTACTTGCTCAAACACGTATCGCCGATGAAGACCTGGAAGCACTGCAGCGTTCGCTAGTGCTTTCCCATGCCACCGGCGTGGGCGCTGCGATGGATGACAGCCTTGTGCGGCTGATCATGGTGCTTAAGGTTAACAGCCTGGCACGCGGCTTTTCCGGTATTCGTCGTGAAGTGCTTGATGCCCTTATCGCATTGATCAACGCCGAAGTGTATCCGCATATTCCGCTCAAAGGTTCTGTGGGTGCGTCAGGTGATCTCGCGCCGCTGGCCCATATGAGTGTGGTACTGATTGGTGAAGGCAAAGCACGCTACAAAGGCGAGTGGCTCAGTGCCGAAGAAGCGCTAAAAGTCGCCGGTCTTAGCCCGATTGCACTGGCTCCGAAAGAGGGTCTCGCGCTGCTCAACGGCACCCAGGTGTCAACGGCTTACGCGCTACGCGGCCTGTTCGATGCCGAAGACCTCTATGCTGCCGCCACAGTTTGCGGCTCACTGACGGTTGAAGCCACGCTGGGCTCACGCTCACCGTTCGATGCGCGCATTCATGAAGTACGTGGCCAACGTGGCCAGATCGATGCGGCGGCGGCCTACCGACATTTACTCGGCGAGAGCAGCGACATCGGCAACTCCCACGCCAACTGCGATAAAGTGCAAGATCCTTACTCCTTGCGCTGCCAGCCACAGGTGATGGGTGCAGCACTGACACAGATTCGCCATGTTGCCGATGTATTGGCGGTGGAAATCAACGCGGTGTCTGATAACCCTTTAGTTTTTACTGACAGAGGGTTTGAAGATACCGACGACATCATCTCCGGCGGCAACTTCCATGCCGAACCGGTGGCCATGGCGGCTGATAACTTAGCCTTGGCGATTGCCGAAATTGGCTCACTGGCGGAACGCCGCATCTCGCTGATGATGGACAAACACATGTCCCAGTTACCGCCCTTCCTGGTCGAGAAAGGCGGCGTCAACTCCGGGTTTATGATCGCCCAGGTAACAGCAGCCGCGCTTGCCAGTGAAAATAAAGCCTTAGCGCACCCGCATAGCGTGGATAGCCTGCCGACTTCAGCCAACCAGGAAGACCATGTTTCCATGGCCCCGGCAGCGGGTAAGCGGTTATGGGAAATGGCCGATAATGTACGCGACATTCTAGCCATCGAGTGGCTCTGTGCCTGCCAAGGGCTTGATATGCGCCACGACTTACAGACAACGCAACAACTTGAGCAAGCCAAGCAGTTGCTGCGTGAACATGTCACCCACTACGAACAGGACCGCTTCTTCGCGCCAGACATTGAAGCCGCCAGCAGCTTGTTGGCAGCCAGAACGCTGAGCCACCTGCTTCGCCCTGGCACCCTGCCAAGCCAGCACTAAGCGGTCACTCCTGCCCCGCAGCAACAGGCTGCGGGGCTTCACCGCATTCAATTCCAGCTAAATCACATTCCAGCTAAATCTAACTCCAGCTAATTCTAACTCCAACGACAAGAGTAGCTATTCATGAATGCTATCGTTTTGGCCATTTTAGTAATGGTCAGCCTCAGCTTGGCTCGCGTTTCCGTTGTCTTTGCCTTAATCGTCGCAACGTTGGTGGGTGGGCTTTATGCGGGCATGCCGATTAATGCCATCCTTGATGCCTTTAACGACGGTCTTGGCAACGGCGCTACTGTAGCCCTGGCCTATGCCGTGCTGGGTGCTTTCGCCGTCGCACTCTCACGCTCGGGCATCACCGAAGTAATGGCAAACCGCGCCATTGCGCGTTTTCATGTTGATGATTCTGGCAGCAGTCGCCGCATGGTGACCTATACCCTACTGGCCGCCCTATTGGCCGCCGCGGTCAGCTCTCAGAACCTTATTCCGGTACACATTGCCTTCATTCCTGTACTGGTTCCGCCGTTACTAAAACTAATGAATCACCTTCAGCTCGACCGCCGACTCGTTGCTTGTGTGATTACCTTCGGTATTACCGCCCCCTATATGCTGTTACCGGTAGGGTTTGGCGCTATCTTTCTGAACGATATTTTGCTCACCAACCTCAATGAAAGTGGTGCCGAATTTGGCCTAGAAGTCACCCGTCAGATGGTGCCCATGGCAATGGTGATTCCTATTGGTGGCATGGCATTGGGCCTTGCCGTAGCAGTATTGTTTAGCTATCGCAAAGGGCGTAACTACCAAGACCGAGACCTGGCCAAGGGCGATGAAACCCCAGCGCAAGCGGCCCAGCATTTGCAAGGTTGGCAAAAAGCCGTACTGGCAATCGCACTGGTTGGCACCGTGGCCGTTCAGCTCTACACCGGTTCAATGGTGCTGGGGGGAATCTTTGGCTTTGCTCTGCTGTCACTCAGCGGCGTCTTCCGCTGGCATGAACAGGACGGCATCTTCACTGAAGGCATGCGTATGATGGCCTTGGTTGGGTTCATTATGATCACCGCGGCGGGCTTCGCCAGTGTGATGCAGGCCAGTGGCGAGGTTGAAGCGCTGGTCAGCAGCTCTACAGAAGTCATTGGTGATAATAAAGGCTTGGCAGCGCTGATTATGCTGCTTGTGGGCCTTTTCATTACCATGGGTATTGGCTCCTCCTTCTCAACAATCCCAATTATCGCATCGCTATACGTACCACTCGCACTTAACTTTGGTTTTTCGCCACTCGCTACCGTGGCGCTGGTAGGCACCGCAGCCGCCTTGGGCGATGCAGGCTCTCCGGCCTCCGACTCAACGCTTGGCCCAACCGCCGGTCTCAATGCCGACGGCCAGCACGACCATATTTGGGACAGCGTTGTTCCGACCTTCCTGCACTACAATATCCCGCTGATTGCCTTTGGCTGGATAGCTGCAATGATCCTATAACGCTCAGCCCCGCTTTTCTGCGCAATAATCCTTCCCCAAAACGACGCCACCCCGCTCAGTTGAGCGGGGTGGTTTCGTCAGCAAACACAGTAAATTACTACCTGTATTGGCAATAATTACTCGCTATCTGTCTCTGTATCGCTATCGCTTGGACGCAACACCTTCGGGTTAGAGTTTCCCCATACCGTGTAAAGATCGGCAAGTAGCGCGCCATTAAGGTCTTCAAGTTCTCCAATGGTAATTCGCTCGTCCCCCTGAAGTCCGTAAAGTACCACTTCATCGCCCGGTGCCACTCCCTCGACATCCGTCACGTCTACCATGGTCGTGTTCATTGACACTTTTCCCATAACCGGCACACGCTCACCGTTGACCAGTACAAAGGCAGCGTCTGTGAAAACACGGCGGTAGCCGTCAGAGTAGCCAACAGGCAAGTTCGCCAATAAGCTATCGCGCTCCAGCACCCTGACATTATCGTAACCAACGCCGCTGCCTTGCGCGTAATCGTTAACCGACGCTACACGCGTGCGAAACGACATCACCGGTTTGAACTGTTCATAATGGGGTAGATCGCCATACAGCAAGCCACCCGGGCGCACCATATCAAGGCGTGCTTCAGGCACTTCCATGGTGGTAAATGAGTTGGCGGCGTGAAGCGTTAGCGCCTCGCGATCCAGGTTAGCCGTCTCGATTAACCAGTCACTTTGCTCGTGAAACGCCTCCAGCCCCTGGCGAACAAAATCTTCATCCTCAAAAGCAAAGTGGGTCATGATGCCCACCAGCTCTAACGACGCTAAGTCTTGAAGTTCTAACGCTTCCTGGCGTCCTGCTTCATTATCAAGCGCCATGCCATTGCGCCCCATACCGCCAGCATTCAGGCCCAAATGGTAGCGCAGTGTAACCCCCGCCTCAGCTGCATCGCTGGAGGCTTGACGAGCAGCCGTTATATCGCCGAATAGCTCTTCCATGCCGTAATCAAAAGCACCGCGCACTTCTTCTGGTGTCGCGCTGCGCACGCGCATTAAACGTCCATCGAAACCAGATGCCCGAACAACCCGCGCTTCTTCGTTACTCGCCACACCAATACAAGGAATACCTAACGCGATCACGGAAGGCATTAAATTAGCAATGCCGTGACCGTAGGCATCGGCTTTCATAATGGCGCAAAGCTCCGCTTCTTCGCCCAATAATTCCAGAACACCGCGAACGTTCCCTTCAAAAGCCGATTGCGAGATTTCTACCCAGGCATTGGCACTCAAGTGTTCCGGGCTATCAACGAGCAATGCTTGGTCGCTCAGCAACGGCGCCGCATAGCTGGTAGTAGTAACAGTGGCAGCAATAGCGGCAGCTAACAGGGTTAGTGGATATTTCATTATCAAATCCTTGATTCGTTTTCATTGTTAAGACCCCACTGCTCACACTACCCCTACTAAACAATTCTTAACGATAGCGCGTGCCGCGTTTATTAAAAAAAGCAGCGCTAGGACGCAATAACCTGATGAGAAGGAAAGATCTTTCGCTGATTACTCTGACTGAAAGCGTGGAGCAACTCTTCTGCTCGGCATGTATTCAAGCGCCAAAACTCATTAAAACCCGCCAATATTCCAATCCCTGTTTCAAGTGCTGCCTCAAGCCACATCCAAAGATAATTTAGGCCAATAACAGACTCGACGATCTGTTGGCTACACCGTTTATCAACGCTTACCTAATACACCTGATCAGCAATCTATCGCTCAAAAACACAATAACTAAATTAAAATTAATAAAAAATTAATTTATAGACGCAGTTTCAGTTTGGTTTGACATCAGTCAACGTAATGCAAAAATGTTGATGTTAGACGATTTTATAGAAATTTTTTATAGCCTGAGCACCATGCGTGTGATTAAACTGGGGGCGCAACATGGTTTCGAAACTGAAGCATGGATGCCCTCTATAACTCTAATCGCTACCAACAAAGAGGTTTTATGAAGCTCTCAACATCCGTGAAATGCGCCCTAGCGACGTCCATCGCCGCTTCCATCATGGCTAGCCAAGCGCTCTATGCCGATACCGTTCGTTTACGCATGCACACGTTTTATGGCACCGAAGTGGATCAGATTGCAGCTGATTTGCGGGAACGGGTAAGTGAAGCGAGTGATGGCACTATCAACATTCAATTTTTCCGTGGCGGCGAGCTAGTCAGCAGCGACCAGTTTGTCGAAGCTGTTGCCCGTGGGAGCATTGATATCGGCCATGGTGTGGGTAGTTACTGGCCTGGCACTGTTGGTATCGGCACTATCGAAGGGGGCCTACCTGGAGCATGGGTAAGCGCTGAAGAAGCACACGATATATTTGCCAACCAAGGCCTTGATGAACTCATCGCAGAAGCTTACGAAGAGCAAGGCGTTAAGCTGATTGGCCGCGGCTTTGGTAGCGATTATGGTCTAGTCACCCGAGAGCCTGTTTCCAGCCTAGAAGATCTTTCCAGCATGCGCATCCGCGCAACCAGCTCCATTGCAACGGTGCTGGAAAAATTCGATATCCCAACAGCCTTTATTCCTGGTGAAGAGCTCTACGTTGCGCTTTCGACAGGCGTTATCGACGGTGCTATTTACGGTGGCCCTGTTGAGTACGAACAGCTACGAATTAATGAAGTAGCGGGCTACTACACCGATATCAACTTACTCAACCCAGGCTGGACAGAAAACGCATTCATCAACCCCCGCACCTGGGAACGGATGAGCGAAGAGCAGCAGCAAATCTTGGTAGATGAGCTAGCTCAGTACCTGGAAGACGTTCACAACTGGCTTGAAGAAGGCAACCAACGCATCATCGATGAAGGTGAGCTGTTTGAATTCGCCACCCTGCCAGCAGAAGATTCAAAGCGCCTAGCCGAAGCATCTTTGCCGATTTGGGAAGAGGAAGCGGCACGCTCTGAGCGAAATGCCCAAGCCGTTGAAATCTTGATTAATAACGCCAAAGCGCAAGGAAGATTGAGTGAGTAAGATCAACCGATATCTACGCTTTCAGGATGGGCTTTCCGACTGGGTCGGACGAGTCACCGCTTGGCTGACGCTAGGTATTATCGGTGTACTGCTCTATGAAGTAGTCGCTCGCTATGTACTCAATGCCCCCACTGTGTGGGGGCACGAACTAGCGACGATGTTCTTCGGTGCGCTGAGTATCCTGGCTGGCAGCTATACCTTACGCCACCAAAGCCACGTGCGCAGTGATGTCATCTATCGCCTGCTGCCCTTCCGCATGCAGGCGTTGTGTGACGTGATTGTGTTCTCACTGGGTATCTTGGTGCTGAGCGTATTTTTCACCATGGCCGTGGAATTTGCCCACCGCTCCTGGCTAATTGGTGAGTATTCCAACCGAAGCATTTGGCGTCCAGCGCTTTGGCCGATAAAAGCGACCATTCCAATTGCCGTTGGATTGCTAATTCTGCAGAGCGTAGCAGAGCTAGTGAGGGCCATCGTGCGTTTACTTGGCATTCCCTATGATGATCCGCGAGACGACATTAGCGACGCTGATTAAATACAGCCCGTCTCTGTTTAAACAGAGTGCTGCTTAACCCTCGCTCTATTTCAACGTGGTTTTACCGTGAAAAATAAGAGACACACCCCGGCACGTCCTTGTGGATATGCCATGCAAAGGGTATCCCTATGTTAAATTTAGACCCCATGATAATTACGGCGATCATGTTTCTCTCCATGATCGTCCTAATGGCAATAGGCGCTCCGCTAGCGTGGGCGTTGATGATATCGGGCATGGGAAGTGCCTACATGATGTTTGGCCCTGGTGGCTTGGACTTCTTGCTCTCATCGGCATACAGCACCATGGACAACTTTCTCCTGGTGGCCCTCCCGCTGTTCATCTTTATGGGATTGGTACTGGAACGTTCCGGTATTACCGATGATCTTTTCGAGATGATGCATAAGCTGATGGGCAGCCTTCCTGGCGGGCTCGGGATAGGCACCATTCTGATCTGCGCCCTTATCGCTGCCATGGCGGGAGTCTCAGGGGCAGCTACCGTCAGCCTAGGGATCATTGCATTACCGGCAATGCTCAAGCGGGGCTATCACAAGCGGCTAGTCACCGGCACTATCATGGCAGGTGGGGCATTAGGTTTTCTCATCCCGCCTAGCATCTTGATGATTGTTTATGCGTTTCTGGCCCGTGAATCGGTAGGAAAGCTATTTGCTGCTGGCTTAGTGCCTGGCCTAATGCTTGCCGCTATTTACATGGCCTATATATTGATACGCTGCCGCATAAACCCTTCTCTAGGTCCCGCTGCGCCAGTAGAAGAACGCTTTAGTGCCAAAGAAAAGCTGATGTCTTTGCGCCACGTTATTGCCCCAGGCCTTTTGGTCACTGCCGTATTGGGCTGCATTATCGGAGGGGTAACCTCGCCTTCCGAAGCCTCTGCAGTCGGGGCTGGCGGTGCCATGCTGATTGCAGCGCTGAGAGGTCGGCTTAACTGGAGCCTGCTGCGCTACGCGATGCTCAGCACGGCCAAAATAACCGGTATGCTGCTCTGGATTGCCATTGCCGCGGTATTCTTTAGCCGTATCTATATGGGCTTAGGCGCCGGTATGATCGTCAGTGATTTTATTAATGACTTCTCGCTGTCGCCCTATACCGTCATCATCATCATGCTGATTAGCTTTTTTGCACTGGGCATGTTTCTCGATGACTTTGCGATCCTGTTCATCACGATTCCGCTTTATGTGCCAATCGTACGTGACTTAGGGTTCGATACTACCTGGTTTGCGGTGCTGTTTATTATAAGTATGCAGTCCGCTTATCTGACACCGCCCTTTGGGTATAACCTGTTCTATATGCGATCAGTCGCGCCAAAGTCCATTACTATCGTCGATATCTATCGTTCAGCACTGCCGTATGTTGCTCTACAGATAGTGGGATTAGCAATTATCGTACTATTCCCAAGTATTGCGCTGTGGTTGCCCAACTTACTGTTCTAAACAAGCGTATCAAACGGCTAACGAACAGCAACCCAACTAAAAAGGCCCTAATGATTAGGGCCTTTTCTTTTAGCGTTTCTGCGCTGCCTTCTGTTGCCCTATGCGACACTTTGTTGGCGCATTACCTGCGCAATAATCGGCACAGGAGACATCAAGTGTTCGTGCATCAATGCCACTGCTTCATCCTTGCGGCGCTCAAGGGTGGCGTCTACTAAAGCGGCATGCTCTTGGCGCTTTGCTTCAAGGGCTTGAGCAGAAAACACGGTTTCTTTAAGCCACAAAAAACGGTAGCGCTGAACTTTATCAAACAGCCCAGCGCGCACTTTCATCAAATGCGGAGAGTTACAACCAACGACCATCGCGGTGTGAAAATCACTATGTCGTCTATCCCAAATATCTAATAGCCCTTCTGTCGAACTCATTTCCGTCAGCTTTGCTAATTGATAAGACTTTGCCAAGATATTAGCTTCCCAGGCATCATCGCCACGCTCTATCGCAAGCCCCAACATCATCGCTTCAACTTGCGCCCGGGCATCGTAAATATCGTTAAGCTCAGCGAGCGACATGGGTGCCACACGATAGCCACGTTGGCTAATTGCCACCACTAAATGCTCAGCAACAAGCTGGGAAAGTGCTTCTCGCAGAGGACCAATACCCAGGTCATAGCGTGCTTTAAGCACACTCATACGCAATTTTTCGTCAGGCTGAAAAGTGCCTTTAATAATATCTATCTTAAGTAGCTTGTAAGCACGAATACCCAAGTTTTCCTTGGCATCCGCCTTTTCGTCTGGGAAGAAAGATGAATTCATGAGTATGCATTTTGCAAAGTGGGTCAAAATAATAGCACACCTTGTAACAGCTGTTTGAACGTGTTCTGCCCTGGCACTCAATAACAACGGCAACAAGCAATAAAAAAAGCCGATGCAGACTAGCTGCATCGGCTCCTATCAATACTCTCTATTTGACAATCCTCCTCTCCCTGAAGGAAGAGGATTCCCGGGTTGTCGCCTTCCCGGTTCCTGCTTCACTGCCCGTTGCCTTCGGTGATGGCACCGCCGGTCTTACACAGGCTCCACAGGCTTAACCTCCCGTGTGCCCCACGGTAGTTTTCTCGTGATGACGGAGCTTGTCTGCTCCCGCAAGGATCGCTTTGCCGGCCTGCAAGATATTGCGGGCAGCATTCATGTCGCGGTCGATGCCTTGGGTGCCACATGACGGACAATCCCAGGTGCGGACATTCAGCGGCATCGACTCGGCGATGTGGCCACAGTGGAAACAGCGCTTCGAGCTGGGATACCACTTGTCGATCTGCACGAAATCGCGCCCATACCACTCGGCCTTGTAGGCAAGCTGGAGCGTGATTGGTGCCAGCCCACATCGCTGATCGCCTTCGACAGTGACCGGTTCTGGAGCAGGTTCTTGACCTGCAAGCTCTCGGCAGCAATGACTTGGTTCTCGTGAATGAGCTGCGTGGTGAGCTTGTGAGTGGCATCGCGGCGCTGGTCAGCCCGCTTGGCATGCAGCCGTGCCACCTTCAGCCGGGCCTTGGCCCGGTTGTTCGAGCCGCGCTGCTTGCGCGACAGCGCCCGCTGGGCGCGGGCCAGCTTGCGCTCTGTCTGCCGGATGAAGCGCGGATTAGGGATCTTGTTGCCATCGCTGGTGATGACGCGATGCGTCAGCCCCAGGTCGAGCCCGACCATCTTCGGCGTGACCGGCAATGCCGCCTGCTCCTCTTCCACCAGGAAGCTGACATGGTAGCGACCGGCGGTGTCGAGGCTGACGGTGATGCTGCTGGGCTCACCGCTGAAGCGTCGGCTCCAGCGAATGTTCAGCGGGTCCTTCTGTTTGGCCAGCCACAACTGACCATCGCGCCAGCGAAAGCCGTTGGCCATGTAGGTCGCCGACTGCTTGCGGCGCTTCTTCTTGAAGCTGGGATAGCGAGCCTGGCCTTTGAAGAAGTTGGCGAACGCCCTGTCCAGATGGCGCAGCGACTGTTGGAGGCAGACGTTGGACACCTCGGCCAGAAAAGCGGTGTCCGGCTGCTTCTTGAGGGCCGTGAGTGCCTTGGCGGTGGCGTTGTAGCCCGTGCGCTCCTGGCGCTCGAACCAGGCATCCGTGCGTTCGCGCAGAAAGTGATTGTAGACGTACCGCACGCAACCGAACGTCCGAGCCAGCTGGTCAGCCTGCTCGGGCGTTGGGGTGAAACGATAGCGGTAGGCGCGAAAGACGGTAGTCATGCGACAAATCTAGTGTGTTGTATTTAGCCTGTCAAATAGAGGCGCTAGCGCGCCTCGCGCTTTCCTTCCTCGCACTAGAAGTACGAGGTTTGACGCGCATCTTAATCATCAGAAACCAGAATGGATACAATAGTATCTACTATATGGACAAAAACCCCATAATGGCCACTATTGTATCCACCAACGACCGTCATATGGAAAATGACTCGATGACCACAGTGACAACAGTACTTTGAGCTTGAAAATCACTTGCCGATGCCAGGGTCAGCCAGTGGTTCCCCAGCAGCAAGCAAGGAACATACGAACCGCCGAGCTGGGGGGG
>NZ_JABUZD010000162.1:0-2691 GCF_014897875.1 Halomonas sp. 3A7M | reverse complement strand
GGGGGGGGGGGGGGTGGTAGCCTGTGGAGCGACTGGAGCAGGGGCAGCGGCTTAGCCATTGTCTAGTGAAGGCGTATCGAAGCAGGAAGGTTCTGGGGGTGATCTCAGAACCCTCGCCCAAAGCGCGAAGCGAGACGGGCGGGAAGTGTCAGCGATGAAACTGCTTTTCACGCTCGGGTTGCCAAAATATTGCATCAATACGCAGACGAACTTCCGTATTATTGGGGAGCGGCCACTCAATGACATCACCCACTCGCAAACCAATTAACGCCGCGCCAATCGGTGCCATCACCGAGATACCGTCCTCAACACTCCCAAGGGCATGAGGATACACCAGCGTTCGAATCATCTGACGCTCACGGGTTAAGTCAGTGAAGCGTATTTGGCTGTTCATGCTTACCACATCTTCCGGGATATCTTGGGGATCAAGCACCTCTCCACGGGCCAACTCCTCTTCAAGTAGCTCCGCCACCATCATGTCTTTTTCAGATGCCGTATCAATCAGACGCTGAAGCCGATCCGCATCAAGGCGATTGATGATAATAGTAGGACGCTGCCCCATTTCTACTCTCCTTAGAAAGTAATTAACTGTCGTGTTTTTTATAACGCACCAATGAAAACAGCCCTTCCCCAAAGGGAAAGGACTGTGTTGTAACAGTGTATGTGGTTTGGCTAATAAAAGCGACTATATAACACCCTGCTCAATCATCGCATCGGCCACTTTACGGAAGCCAGCAATGTTAGCACCCAATACAAGGTTATCCGGCTCGCCAAACTCACTGGCCGTGTCGGCACACTGGCGATAAATATCCGCCATAATCTGCTTAAGTTTCTCGTCAACCTTCTCCAACGGCCACTGCTCCATACTACTGTTTTGCGCCATTTCTAGCTGACTGGTCGCCACGCCGCCGGCATTTGCCGCCTTACCAGGCCCATAGGCGATTTTCGCTTCCAAAAAGCGGTCCACCGCCTCTTTTGTAGAGGGCATGTTGGCCCCTTCACTCACACAGGTGACACCGTTAGCCAACAGCGCCTTCGCATCGGCTTCGGTAAGCTCATTTTGTGTTGCACAAGGGAACGCTGCCTCACCTTCAATACGCCACACCGCATGGCCATCCTGTGGGTAATCACGAGCCGAAATATAGTGCGCGTCAGGATGCTCGTGCAGATAATTTTCCAACGACACACGCTGCACTTCTTTCAGCTGCTTAAGCAAACCTAAATCGATGCCGCTCGGATCATGAATAGTCCCTTTGGAATCACTACAAGTGACCGGCTTGGCACCCAGCTCATATAGCTTCTCGATGGTATAAATCGCTACGTTACCCGCCCCAGATACTAAACAGGTCTTACCACGCAACGTTTCATCTTTGGCCGCCAACATATTCTGCGCAAAATAGACCGCACCATAACCCGTGGCCTCTTTACGGCCAAGCGAGCCACCCCAGTTCAGCCCTTTGCCGGTCAGCACACCTTCGTAGCGTCCTGTTAAACGCTTATACTGGCCAAACAGGTAACCAATTTCTCGCGCGCCGACACCAATATCCCCTGCGGGCACATCGGAAAGCGGGCCAATATGACGATAAAGCTCTGTCATAAACGACTGACAAAAGCGCATAATTTCGTTATCTGACTTACCCTTGGGATCGAAATCAGAACCGCCTTTGCCCCCACCAATAGGCAAACCGGTTAACGCATTTTTAAAGATCTGCTCAAACCCTAAAAACTTAATAGTGCCCGACGTCACACTGGGGTGAAAACGCAACCCACCCTTATAAGGACCAAGTGCTGAATTAAATTGCACGCGATAGCCTTTATTCACCTGGACGCGCCCAGCATCGTCCACCCAGCTCACCCGAAACATCACCTGACGTTCAGGCTCAACAATACGCTCAATAATACTGTGCTGATGATAATGCGGCGCACGCTCAAACAACGGACGAAGGCATTCCAGTACTTCTTCTATCGCTTGGTAAAACTCTGATTGTGCAGGGCTACTTTTTGCTAAACGCATCAGCGTATCGTGAACATAAGGCATAAACAGGCACCACTTACAGTTTAAAAACGTAAATTTGCTGGCCAGAGCGTTGACATATTTAACTGCGGGCGCAGAAACCTGCATACCCTATACCGGTTCGGTATAGGCAAAAAAATCAGAAAAAATAGACTAAAGTGGCAAACAATTCGCTCCCTTATGGTGCAATAAGGTAAAGCTAATAAACGATCTATAAACGAAAAAAGATACCGACAATGAGCCGCTGTGGTAAAAGAGAGAGTCATAGACTTTTTGACGCATTGGACTCAGAAAAATTAGCACCCAAATCAAATCCAGGGATGCGTTAAGCAACTTTTGGCAATGCATTCGCTATGTGTTCAGCACACCACTGAGCAAGCTGAGCATCGCTAGCTTCTACCATGACACGGATGACTAAAAAGATCGTGCACGAAGCTACGTTCTACCTGAACTTCCCCATCATGCAGCCTGGCAGGAGCAGAGAGTACAACGGGCTCCCCATTGTAGAGCGCCTGCGTCTCCCCCAAGGGCACTCGAATTTCAGTCTCGCCATAAGTGATCAACAACTCATTGCTGTCATCATTGAGTTCATAGGTTGCTCCCGAAGAGCGAAGCACTTGGTCGATGAGCAATATCGGGTCGGAGGGGAGCTAGTCCCCGTCCGCCCACACCACCTG
>NZ_JABUZD010000107.1:0-25964 GCF_014897875.1 Halomonas sp. 3A7M | reverse complement strand
CAGAACTTAGTCAGACACAGAACTTAGTCAGACACAGAACTTAGAAAGCGATGGAGCCTACACGGCTTGAGCACAATACTCCAGTTGGGCACGTTAACTTGTGCTATCAATACAGCGTTATTACCCACCTAGCTGTGCCGAATGCTGCTGCCACCAGTGACGTGCGATGCGCACATTTTCAGCATTTGCCGTCGCATCTAACACGGTGGGTAACTGTATATAGTCACCTCGAGTTCTTGCCATCAATAGCGGATCCTGGGTGGCAAGCTGAAGCGCATACAGGGCTAACATCAACTCATAGTCATCGGTTGTATTGAGTCGCGTAAACAGCAAAGGCACAGCGGGCAGGCCGATTTCTCCTAACCGCTCTGCCGCAATATACCAAGTTCGGGGATTGTCTTGTCCGCCGTACTGCGAGACAAACCGCCTGTCTGCCAATCGGCTAACATAGTAGGCCGCCTTCTCTTCAGGGCTGGTTAATAGCGGCGGCACCCAGTCGGTTACTTGGCGGTTAGTTACGTAACCTGGCTGCGCCGCTCCTGAAGATACCTGAGCCACGCCAGGTGAAACCTTCTGAGCAACGGCAGCATCAGGTGCTTGAGAGGAAGTTGACTGACCAGCGCATCCCGCTAACATAGTAAACATTGCGAATGCTGGCGCTAACCATTGAAGACGCTGCTTCATGATAAATTCCCTATATCAATATCCATACTTATTCAGACCAACGCCCTTCCCGCTTTAGGCGCTTTCTCACCCAGCGATCATAATACCAGCGTAATGCTTTTTTGATCCCTGGCAGGCCAATAAGCCATGCGATTGGCACAAGCAGAGGAATACGCATCATCAGCAAACGGTAGGCATTAATACCTTCGATAAGCGTGCCATCAGCTTTTTCGATATGCAGCGAGCGTAAAGCAGTTTCTGGTGTTACCCCTTTTTCACGCAATCGTTGCTGATGCTCAGTCACATCACACCAGTTAATCCCGTTGCCATGCTTGCCAGCCCAACGCTCAAAAAGACGTCGATCCTTCCGACAAACAGGGCAAACAGCATCGTAGAAAACATTGATAGAGGCATTATCAGGCATATAGGCTCTCATCGTAGTCGTACTTAGCAGTGTGACACTTTGCGCTTACTACGCAAATTTCCAGTTAACAGGGGCACTACAATGAAACAGCTATTAATCGTTGCCCATGCTCCATCAGTTAATACACGCACTCTGCGTGATGCCGCCCAGCGAGGCGCAAGCCAAGACGTTGTTGAGCAGGTTGCCTGCATAGTAAAAACGCCTTTCGAGGCTGGTCCTGATGATATTCGCGCCTGCGATGGCATCTTGCTGGGCACGACAGAAAACCTGGGCTACATGAGCGGTGCACTTAAGGATTTTTTTGATCGCAGCTACTACAGCATATTGGAAGAGAAACAAGGGCTTCCATGCGCGCTCTATATTCGCGCTGGACACGACGGCACCGGCACCCGGCGTGCAGTAGAAAGCATTGTGACAGGACTACGTTGGCGCTGGGTTCAGGAACCACTAACGTTACGTGGTCAATGGCAGGACACTTTTGCCGACCAAGTAGAAGAGCTAGGCCTTTACATGGCAGCGGGACTGGATAACGGTTTATTTTAATGCCGCTCTGAACGCAAAAACGGCACCGCATGGGTGCCGTTTTGTGGGTAAACGCTGTGTTTATTTGAGTCGTTCAAACACCGTCGCAACCCCTTGCCCCATGCCGATACACATAGTGGCAAGGCCGAGGGTAGTATCGCGCTGCTGCATAACGTTAAGCAGCGTCGTACAGATACGCGAGCCCGAACAGCCTAGCGGGTGGCCTAGCGCAATGGCACCACCGTTGAGGTTTACTTTTTCATCCATGGCATCTAGGAAGCCTAGATCTTTCAAAACGGGCAGACCTTGTGCAGCGAACGCTTCGTTAAGCTCAACCGTTTGAATATCGGCTGCCGACAAGCCAGCGGCTTTCAGCGCTTTTTTAGACGCAGGCACTGGGCCGTAACCCATGATAGAGGCATCACAGCCTGCAACACCTGTTGAAAGCACTTTTGCAATCGGCTCAAGCCCCAGCGCCTGAGCGCGCTCGTAGCTCATAACAGCCATTGCCGAAGCCCCTACCGACAATGCAGATGACGTGCCCGCAGTAACGGTACCGTTGCGAGGATCAAATACCGGCTTGAGGCTGGCCATTGACTCGATACTGGCCTCAGGACGAATCACTTCATCGTTCTTGAACAGAATTTTAAAACCGCGCTGATCGTGGCCTTCAACACCAATGATTTCGTTATCGAAGTAGCCTTTTTCCATCGCGGCCTGGGCACGCTGATGGGAACGCACGCCAAACTTATCCTGGTCTTCACGAGAAATACCGTGCATTTTGCCCAGCAGTTCAGCGGTCAGCCCCATCATCATGGCGGCTTTTGCGGCGTATTTACTGGCAGCGGGGTTAACATCAACACCGTGAGCCATGGGCACGTGCTCCATGTGCTCTACCCCACCAATCACGTAAAAGTCGCCCATGCCTGCTTTAATGTTGGCCGCCGCAATATGCAGTGCCGTCATCGAGGAGCCACACAGACGGTTAACCGTTTGCGCAGGCACCGAGCGCGGAATACCGGTCATGATTGCCGCATTACGCGCAATATTCATGGACTGCTCGAGCGTCTGGTTAACACAGCCCCAGATAACATCGTCCACTTCGGACGGGTCTAAATTCGCGTTACGATCAAACAGCGCCTGCATGACGGCTGCTGACAGGTTCTCAGCGCGCACATTGCGGAATGCACCATTTTTAGCTTTCGCCATGGCGGTACGTACACCGTCAACCACCACGATATCTCTTGGGTTCAAACTCATCTTATATCTCCTTTGCGTGGTGGTTAGGCCTGAGAGCCAGCATAAAATTGCTCGTTATTTTGAGCCATCTGACGCAGCTTCTCAGTGGGCGCGTAAAGCGGGCCTAACTCTTCCGCAAGGTTTTCGGCTAGCTTCACGAATTCGGCAACACCCATCGCGTCAATGTAGCGCAGTGCGCCACCGCGGAAGGGAGGGAAGCCGATGCCGTAGATTAATGCCATATCGGCTTCAGCGGGAGTTTCCACGATGCCATCTTCAAGGCAACGAACAGTTTCCAGACACAGCGGTACCATCATGCGAGCGATAATGTCTTCATCAGAAAACTCTTTCTGCTCTTTCACGACGTCTTTCACCAGCGCGTAGGCTTGCTCGTCGGTAACTTTCTTAGGTTTGCCTTTCTTATCTTCTTCATAGGCATAGAAGCCTTTATCGTTCTTCTGGCCCAGACGCTTATTGTCGTACATCACCTGAATCGCGGTTTTGCCGTCACGCGCCATGCGATCCGGGAAGCCTTCCGCCATCACTTCGTTAGCGTGTACCGCTGTATCTAGACCCACTACGTCCAACAGGTAAGCAGGACCCATGGGCCAGCCAAATTTTTCCATCACTTTGTCAACGCGTTGGAAATCAGCGCCCTGCTCTACCAGGAAGCTAAAGCCACCGAAATAGGGGAACAGTACGCGGTTGACCAAAAAGCCGGGGCAGTCATTCACAACAATCGGGGTTTTGCCCATTGCACGAGCGTAGGCAACTGTGGCGGCCACCGCTGCATCTGACGTCTTCTCGCCACGAATCACTTCCACCAGCGGCATACGATGCACAGGGTTAAAAAAGTGCATGCCGCAGAAGTTTTCTGGACGCTTAAGGTTTTTGGCTAAGCGATTGATAGAGATCGTCGAGGTGTTAGAAGTAAGGATGGTGTTTTCGCTCACCATGCCTTCCACTTCGGTCAGCACGGCGCCTTTGACCTTGGGATTTTCAACGACAGCTTCAACTACTAGATCAACATTGCCGAAATCACCGTAGGAAAGCGTGGGGCGAATGTTGGTTAGCTTTTCAGCCATCTGCTCAGTCGTCAGCTTTTTACGCTCTACCTGCTTAGCAAATAGCTTACGCGCCTCTTTCAGACCCAGCTCAATCGCCTCATCGTTAATATCTTTCATTATGATGGGCGTGCCTTTGCTGGCGCTCTGATAGGCGATACCACCACCCATAATGCCAGCGCCCAGCACAGCTGTCTGCTTAACGGGCTGCGACTGCTTCTCGTATTTGCTCCCTTTTTTCTTCACGACTTGGTCGTTAAGGAACAAGCCAACCAAGTTAAAGGCAACACTGCTGAGTGCTAGCTTGGCAAATGCTTTTGCTTCAATCGCCTGGGCGCGGGCACGCGTCTCGCCAGCGCCTTTCTGAATCACCTTAATCGACGCTACCGGCGCGGGATAGTGAGGGCCAGCCTTGCCAGCGACAAACCCTTTGGCGGTTTCAAATGCCATCATTTGCTCAATGGCATTGAGATTAAGCGGTGCTTTCTTCTCTTCACGGCGCGCCTGGTAATCTAACTCGCCGGCATTGGCACGGTCTAGAAT
Source organism: Halomonas sp. 3A7M (assembly GCF_014897875.1). Classification (NCBI taxonomy): domain Bacteria; kingdom Pseudomonadati; phylum Pseudomonadota; class Gammaproteobacteria; order Oceanospirillales; family Halomonadaceae; genus Halomonas; species Halomonas sp. 3A7M. Next base: position 21,509 of record NZ_JABUZD010000107.1, on the reverse strand, counting down.
GTCCAACGCGGCTTCTTCAAGCAGCTCGTGAGTAACGACAGCATCGACTGCGCCGACTTTAAGTGCTGCGTTAGCACGATTTTCAGTGCCGCCAGCAATCCACTCAATGGCGTTATCCGCACCAATCAAGCGGGGTAAACGTACACATCCCCCCCAACCTGGCAGAATGCCTAGCTTGGTTTCAGGCAAGCCAATTTTGGCTTTCTCGCTCATTACTCGGAAATCAGTCGTCAACAGTACTTCGCAGCCGCCACCCAGTGCCAAGCCATTAATGGCCGTCACGGTTGGAAAAGGCAGGTCTTCAATCGCATTAAAGATGTCGTGAACCTTAAGGTTCATCTCAACGAGATACTCTTCGCCTTTGTCAAAAAGGCTGTGAAATTCGGTGATGTCAGCGCCGACAATAAACGCATCTTTGCCGCTGCTAATCATCAACCCCTGTAGGCCGCTTTCAGCTTGAAGCGCTTTTACTGCTTCGCCCAACTCTGCCACAACAGCACTGGATAGCTTATTAACGGACTCATCTTTCAGATCGAAAGTGAGCTTAGCGATGTCATTGCCACCTTGGGTGTCACGACGCTCCACCGTGATGGCATTGCCTTGATAGATCATCCGCGCTCTCTCCACAAGTTCGGGCTGGCACCATTAATCGGACCTGCCACGCATTTCATACGGTCGTTTGATTGCGTAAGCTTGGTTGAGATAATGAGGAACGTCAAGCCCTGACTTTTGGCTAATGCGCTTATCTCTCAAGTGCACTTACACAAATCAACTTACAGCAGGCCCACATTTTTTGCGCTTTTTATAGACAGGATAGGCAACGCATCGACTTTGCCGACGAATCCAACGATCATGCTGTTTTCATTTATGAGCCAACAACGCCATGGGTAGTTTCTTTACTCCCGCCCGTATTACGGCACTACAAGCACGGGTTGAACGTACCGTCGAACGCTTAAAACCCTGGAGCTGGCTGTGGCCACCTATCGCGTTTGGCGCCGGGCTAGGTAGTTTTTTTCTGGTGGACCGCCAACAGTGGCTAGGAGCGGTATTAGCGCTGGGACTTCTTTTTGCCTGGCTGCTATTGCTTTCTGAGAGCCTCATCGGGCGCTGGCTTGCTAAACGCGGCCATCCCACCTTGCCCCGCGGTGTTACTACCTTTATCGCCCAAATGATTCACCAGGAAACACTTTTCTTTACGTTGCCATTTATCCTGGTTACAACCGTGTGGAACAGCGGGCAGACACTATTTGCGCTGTTAGTGATCGCAATGGCAATACTGTCGATTATAGATCCGCTCTATTACAAACTCGCTGGGCGCTGGCGAAGCCTCTATTTTATCTTTCATGCCCAATGTGTCTTTTTAGTGGTACTGGTTATTCTGCCTATCATGCTGCAGCTGACGACTGGCCAAAGCTTGATCCTTGCGCTAGTGATCACCATATTGGTTGCGCTGCCCAGTTTTTGGCACTTACTTAAAAAACGCTCGTTAACGCGCTGGTGCGGGTTCTTTGTGCTCACTATCGTGCTGGCCTATGCGGCCTGGCTCGGCAAAATATGGGTACCTCCTGCCAGCTTATGGATGACAAACAGTGCACTTTCTCCAGCGCTAGATATTCAGAGCCGCGAGCCGCAGGGAGCCATGGCGCTTACGCCAGACGCAATTCGCTCAACCGGCCTTTACGTTTACACCGCCATTCGGGCACCGCGTGGATTAAGCGAGACAATTCATCATGCATGGCACCACAACGGCGAATTGTTAGATGAAGTAGAACTTGCTATCAACGGTGGACGGGAGCAGGGCTATCGTGCCTGGAGCCATAAGCAAAATTTCCCAGAAGCACCGTCGGGAGAGTGGCGTATCGACATTATGACCGCCAGCGGACAACGGCTGGGGCTGATCCGGTTTACTGTTTCGGAAGATTTGGAAAAAGCCACGATAGCGGATAGCAAAATCCAACCTAGCGGCTTGAGTGCGCTAAATTTGCGGCGCTTTATACCCGGAAACAACAATTCTGAAAACGATCTGTCAACGGACGAATAACATAACGCCTTGCATTCAGCGGCGCAGCTTATGACAATTCGCCTACTTACATTTTTCGGTAGCTGTTTACTATGGCTTCAACAATTGGTTTTCGCATTGCACGTCTGCCCCACTTGTGGCGCTCTATTCTTGATCGAAGACTGGCACCCTTGGGGTTAACACAAACACGCTGGGTGACGCTTTACCATTTATGGAAGTTAGGTGAAGGCAACCCACAGTGTGATTTAGCAAGGGTGATTGGCGTAGAAGCGCCCTCATTAGTTAGAACCCTTGGACAACTTGAGGAGCAAGGACTGGTTGAGCGACGGGCCTGCGATAATGATCGCCGAAGCAAACGACTCTATCTGACGCCAACGGCAATGCCGCTACTTGAACAAATCGACAGCGTCGTCCAGGAGGCACGCAAAGAGATGCTGGCGGGCCTAAGTGAGAGTGATCTAGATCAGTTAGACAAGTGGCTAGCGCTAATAGAGTCCAATGGTATGGCGATTCAGTTAAGAGACCAAGACGGTCCCTCGGCATAAGACGTCCATCAGTGCCCTGCTGTTTCGCCAGCCCCATTTAGCGGCTTTGCAGCAGGGCGGTCTGACAATCCGCTAAGCGCCTTTCTTAGCGTCTGAAAATCTTCTCCATAGATAGCAAAACGCTCTGCAGTTTGTGACTCCCACCACCATAGTGTTAACGCCGTCGCGTTTGACTCGACCACCAAAGCATCTTGTGGAAGGCGCTCTAGCAGGGCTTTCAAAGTAGCGCTTGCCATTTCTGGCAATGGCCGTAATGGTGCAATGCGCCAACGCCACCCAGCATGATAAAGCTCCAGCGCTTCACTTGCGTTCGATTCACGCACTAACACAAAATCAGGCCCTGGCGCGTGATGGGAAAAATACCACCGATAAGCGGGCATCGTGCCTCGAAAATTATGCAACGGGGGCTTCTCCATCTTGATCACTACCCCGTGCTTCTTGGCGGCATTCAAACGCAGCGCCATATGGCGCTTCTGCCGCGGGCTGGGCTTAAGCCACATTACCGGTGCGATAACAAACAGCGATATAAAAATAATAATAAGCCACTCCATCTAACCACTTCTCCTCGTTGCAAATACTGGCCATCAGCATGGATGTTAAAATTAGTCATACTATCGGGTTAACTTAAAAAAGCATGACATAGATCGTTGTTAAGATGGCACTTGAAGCCTAAAGTAAAGGTCATCTAACAAAGCGTTCTCTTTGTTAATTATCACGAAGGAGATAAGCCATGAGCTATCACCACATTTTAGTAGCCGTTGATTTAACTAAAGACTCCCATAAAATCTTAGAGCGTGCAGTCGCGATTGCTGCTCGCAATGACGACGCCAAGATTTCGATCATGCATACCCTTGAGCCATTGGGCTTCGCTTACGGTGGTGACATCCCGATGGATCTCACCAGCATTCAAGACCAGCTGGATGATCACGCGAAGAAACGGCTGACTGAAATTGCCGCCCCTCACGTCGAGCCCGCTGATCAACATGTCGTTGTCGGCATGCCAGACACGGAAATTCATCGTTTTGCAGAAGAGCACAACGTCGACCTGATCGTTGTTGGCTCGCATGGGCGCCATGGCTTTGCCCTGCTGCTAGGCTCCACGTCTACCGGCGTACTTCACGGCGCGCAGTGCGACGTTCTGGCCGTTCGGGTCGGCAAAAAAGGTGAAGAGAGCGACGAGTAACCAATGTAGAAAGGCACCCATTGGGTGCCTTTACTCATTGATGCGGGTGTCAGTCACCGCTGGCCATCGCCTCAAGCTCCATCCAACGCTCCATTGCCGTTTCAAGCGTTTGCTGTACGTTCTCTAACGCTTGCAATTTTGCTGTGACGGCACTGGCTTCTTGCTGATAGAAAGCGGGGTCGCCAATCTCTTGCTCTAACGCCTCTACTTCATTCTCAAGGCGCTCAATCTCCGCAGGTAGCGCATCTAACTCCCGCTGCACTTTGTAAGAGAGCTTAACGGTTTTTTTAACAGGCTCAGCAACCGGTTTCTCTGGCGTTTTTTCAACCGCAACGCTGGTCGGTTCAGTGTTCTGGCGGGCAGCGCCTTCCCACGGAGCAGGCGGCAGTTTACCTCCTTGGCGAATCCAATCCGTGTAGCCACCCACATATTCACGCACAACCCCCTCGCCTTCAAAAGCCAGCATGCTGGTCACGACGTTATCCATAAATGTCCGGTCGTGAGAGACCAGGAGCAGCGTGCCATCAAAGTCCAGCAGCAGCTCTTCAAGCAGCTCCAGGGTTTCCATATCCAGGTCGTTGGTAGGCTCATCCAACACCAATACGTTGGCAGGTTGAGTAAACAACTTGGCTAACAACAGACGGTTGGATTCGCCGCCGGAAAGGGCTTTCACCGGCTGTCGAACACGATCAGGTGTGAATAGAAAATCCTGAAGGTAGCTCATTACGTGGCGATCTTTTCCACCAACGGTTACCCGATCGCTGCCTTGGGCGACGTTGTCGTAGACGGTTTTTTCCAGCTCTAGACCGGCACGCAATTGATCGAAATAGGCGACCTTTAAATTGGTCCCCAACTGAACACTACCTTCTGTTGGCGCAAGCTCGCCTAGCAAGATTTTCAGCAGCGTTGTTTTACCTGCACCGTTGCGACCAAGGAAACCAATGCGGTCGCCACGCATCACTTCAAGATTCACATCACGTAGAATGACATCATTGCCAAAGCGCTGTGTTACGCCTTTCAGCTCGACTACCCGCTTGCCAGTACGCTCGCCGCTGTCGACATTGAGGTTGGCAGTTCCCTGACGCTCACGTCGCTGGCTACGCTCTAAACGCATCTGCTCAAGCTCCCGCACACGTCCTTCGTTGCGTGTACGCCGCGCTTTGACGCCTTGACGAATCCAGACTTCTTCTTGGGCCAGTTTTTTATCGAAAAGCGCATTTTCCCGCGCTTCTACTTCTAGCTCGTGCTGCTTACGCTCTTGATACTCGGCATAGTTACCGGGATAACGGCCAAGCTTACCTCGGTCTAGCTCAAGGATCGTGGTGGCCAGCTTAGATAAAAAAGCACGGTCGTGGGTAATCAGTAATACCGCGCCGTTGAAGGCCAGCAGTTGCTCTTCCAACCAAGCAATCGTATCTAGATCGAGATGGTTGGTAGGCTCGTCAAGAAGCAGCAAGTCCGGCTCAGAAACCAAGGCACGCGCCAACGCAACACGGCGGCGCCAGCCACCGGAAAGCGCGCTCATTTCAGCTTCAGGGGGTAACCCTAAACGGGTGAGTACAACGTCAATGCTCTGATGGAAAGACCAGCCGTCGATGGCCTCGATGCGGGTTTGCAGCTTGGCCATACGGTTCATGTCGGGGTCTGGATCATTGATCAGGTGCTGGTATTCAGAAAGCAATTCTCCCGCTTCCGGCAGCCCCTGAGCAACCATGTCAAAAATCGTCATGCCTGAGGATTCAGGCAGCTCCTGGGACAATACGCCAATCTTCAAGCCCGGCGCACGCCAAATGGAACCATCATCGGCATGAATATCGCCCGCGACTAGTTTTAATAGCGTTGATTTACCGGTGCCGTTGCGCCCGACCAGCGCCAGCCGCTCGCCTTTTTCAACCGTTAGGTCGGCGCGGTTAAGCAGTACTTGGGTGCCGTAAGCGAGTTGCAGCTGTTCGAGTCGTAACAAGGTCACGCAGTGTCCTCCTTCATCATGAGGCGCACAGTGTAACGCATGCGCTCGCGTTAAGGAGAGCCCTTATAGAGCCAAACGACACATCGTGCTAACGTCCCACCATCACGTGATAATAACAAGGTAGCGCCAAGCTACTCGTTTAGGGCTGACATCGTGACCGTTACTGTCTCAATGCACTTTGTGAACGAACTACTGTGTGGCTTACCCGCCACTGAGCATTCCCCTGTCCGCTACCTAGAGCTTGCTGGAATTTCCCCCTTTCTACTCAGCGCACCGAACGGCCGAGTCACTGTTGAACAGTTTGCCGAGCTTTACCGTCTCCTCGCCCTTGAGCTAGATGATGAGACGCCATGCTTTTTCTCCAGGCCGCTACGCTGTGGAACGCTAAAGCTGCTGTGCTTGAGCTTGCTAGATGCGCCTACGCTGCATGTTGCGCTTCACCGCTATACGCAGTTTTTTCGAATTCTATTAGATGATTTCGGCTACGACTTTACCATTGAAGGCGACTTTGCTCGGATGGCGCTTGAAGAACGCGCACCGCTTCATGGCAGTCGCATATTGATTCATGAATTGATGTTGAAACTGTTTCACGGTATCGCCTCCTGGATGATCGCACGCAAAATTCCACCTATCTTGATGGAGTGCGGCTACGCCCAACCCGCTCACAGTGCTGACTATCTCTACTTCTATCCCGGCAAGCTAAAATTTGATCAACCGCAAACAGCTGTTTACTTTGATAAGGTGTTTCTGAACCACCCCATACGTCAAACCAAACAGCATCTTGGCGCATTTCTACAACGCGCACCGGCTGACTGGTTCTACGTCTCTTTTGAAGATCGTTTGATTACGCACCGCGTTCGCGAACATCTTAGCCGCCACTTACCCACCTCATGCACGGTTCAGCATGTGGCAGACGCGTTACATATGTCTGTGCGCACACTCTCAAGACACTTGAAACTTGAAGGTACCCATTTCCAAGCGGTTAAAGACGAATACCGTCGCGACTATGCTATTCAAGCACTCACTCGCAGCACACAGCCACTGACAGCCATTGCAGAAAAACTAGGATTTGAAGACTTGGCTTGTCTTAGCCGAGCGTTTAAACAGTGGACGGGGAATTCACCCGCCGCTTACCGCAAGGCGCAAACGGCGGGCATAAAACGCTAGCGTTTATATCTCAGTGCGAATGCGCTTTTTATCCAGCTTACCGACACTGGTTTTAGGAATTTCATCTACGAAGCGAATCAACGATGGAATGCCCCAGCGGTTGATGCTGCCCTGTTCGACGAACTGCTCCATAAACGCCTGTACCTCTTCTGCCGTGGGCGGGTTATTGACATCGCTGGGAACAACGAGCGCTGCTGGACGCTCACCCCATTTATCATCCGTAACGCCAATGACCGCCACTTCCGCCACACCTGGGCATTGGCTGATATAGCTTTCCAACTCAAGTGAAGAGAGCCACTCTCCACCGGTTTTGATGATATCTTTAATACGGTCGCTAATGGCCAAGAAACCATGCTCATCAATCGAGCCAACATCACCGGTATGCAGCCATCCATCCCGCCAAAGCTCTTCACTGCGTTTCTCTTCTTTGTAGTACGCCTGGGTTAACCAGGGTGCCTGGGCACGCACTTCACCGACACTGACGCCATCATGGGGTAACGGTTCTCCATTGGCATCAACCACCTGCAATTTCACTAGGGGCACGGGTAAACCAGCCTTACACCGCCAGGGAAGCTGCGTTTCAAAATCAGCTTCGGCAACATCCTGAGGCAAAATATCAGCGGTTAGCAGCGGACAGGTTTCTGACATGCCGTAAGCACTACGTGTATCAATGCCGAGTGACCAAGCACGGCTAGCCAGGGCTTGGGTTAGCGCACTGCCGCCCACAAGCACCTTCCAACCAGTTAAATCAATTTTTTTCGATGCGATAGCGTCAGCGCTCACCACCATATTTAACAGCGTTGGCACACAGTGGGAGAAATCGACCTTTTCGTTCACCAGCAGTTTGACCAACATTTCCGGCTCATAGCGGCCAGGGTAGACCTGGGTCGCTCCCATCAACGTGGCGGTGTAAGGCACGCCCCAGGCATGCACATGGAACATCGGCGTGATGGGCATGTAGACCTTGTCACGGTTGAGCAGCTCAAAACCCGGTGCTTGGAAGGTACTGGCTTCGCCTAGTGTGTGCAGTACCAGTTGGCGATGGGTAAAAAACACCCCTTTCGGATTGCCGGTGGTGCCCGTGGTGTAGAACAGCGTAGCCACTGCATTTTCATCAAAAATAGGGAACTCGTAATGAGTTGGCTGCTCACTTAACAACGCCTCAAACTCACCCACTAATGGCAGCGACGTGCTGACGGTGCTTTGTGTTTCTTGACTCGCCGCTTCTTGGCAAAGTAGGTAACCGCGTATATTAGGTAGTTGATCAGCCAGCGGCTCCAGTAGCGGTACGAAATCCTCATGTACCAGCACAAAGACGTCTTCAGCGTGCTCCATCGTGTAGTGAATTTGCTCAGGCGCCAAACGTACATTGACGGTGTGTAGCACGGCACCAATCATGGGAATGGCAAAAAAGCACTCTAAATAGCGATGGCTGTCCCAGTCCAGCACCGCCACCACATCACCCGCCTGAACGCCCTGTGCTGTTAGCGTATGGGCAAGCTGGTGTACCCGCTCACGAAAACGCTGGTAGTCATGACGACTCTGGTCTCGATAAACAATCTGGTTATTCCCCGCCATTCGAACACCAGACTCCAGCAAGTCGCTAATTAACAGCGGCAAGCTAGTCGCAGACGGCGTAGAAGGAAGTATTTTTGGCGTTACCGTAGACATAAAACACACCTGTCGATTGTTATTGGAAAACCGTTTGTTATTCGCGCTCTATTAACAGCGCAATGCCCTGCCCACCGCCGATACACAGCGTGATCAAACCATAGCGGCCCTGACGTCGCTCCAATTCGTGTAAGGCTTTTAGGATCAAGATGGCACCGGTCGCGCCTACTGGATGACCAAGCGCCACTGCACCACCATTCGGGTTTAGTTTTTCTAATGGGAAACCCAGCGTATCGGCAACCGCCATTGCTTGCGCCGCGAACGCTTCATTGGACTCAATCACATCAATGTCATTGATCGTCAGCCCTGCCTGTTGAAGGCAGCGTTTCACCGCAGGGATTGGCCCTAACCCCATTACCGAAGGCTCCACACCGGCGGTGGTTGCCACGCGCAGTCGCGCTCTAACCGTTAAATTGCGCTGCTGTGCTTCATCAGCATGCGCCAGCACCAAGGTCGCTGCGCCATCGTTGATCCCAGAGGCATTGCCTGCCGTAACCACTCCCTCTTTTTTAAAGGCCGGTTTAAGCCGTGCTAAATCGCTTAACTCAACGCCTTCCCGCACATGCTCATCACGGGCAAAGGAAACCGTCTGTTTGCCTTTTGTCACCTCAACAGGCACGATTTGCGTGTCAAAATACCCTTCTGCAATGGCTTTTGCCGCCTTACGATGGCTATCCACCGCAAACTGATCTAGCTGCTCGCGACTTAAGCCATACTGCTTGGCGATATTTTCAGCGGTCATGCCCATATGTCCGCTGCCAAATGGGTCACTAAGAATACCGAGGGTCAGATCCTGGATATTGGCATCGCCTAGGCGTATGCCATTGCGTGCTTGGGGCGGCAGTAGATAAGCACCCCGCGACATCGACTCAGCCCCACCTGCCAATGCTAAGCGGCTGTCGCCCAGAGCGATTTGCTGCGCAGCGGATATCACTGCCTGCACGCCGGAACCACATAACCGGTTAACATTAAAGGCACCGGCTTCTTTCGGCACTCCCGCACTCAACGCGATATGACGGGCAAGATAGGCATCTTCTGGGCTAGTGGTAATAATATGGCCATACACAGAGTGGTCGATATCAGCGCCAGCAATGCCCGCACGGCGCAATGCTTCCTGAGCAGTGATAGTACCTAACTCATGGGGCGCAAGAGATGAGAGCGACCCACCAAACCCGCCAATAGCGGTACGAGCACCGCTTACAATAACAACGCTATCCAGTTGCATAATCTCTCCTTAGTAATGACGCACAGCTGAAAAGGACTTAAGAAAAGCGCTTAAGCCACTTTGCCCAACAGCGAGCGTGCGACCACTTCTTTCATAATCTCAGAACTACCGGCGTAAATAGTTTGCACACGTGCGTCTAAATAGAAGCGTGAAATGGGATATTCATGGGTGTAACCATAACCACCAAACAGCTGAAGGCACCGATCAACAGCACGACACTGCAGCTCGCTAAGCTGTAATTTGAGTATCGCGGCTTCGGTACTTGTCATCGTGCCGTGGCGGTACTTATTAACGCACTGATCAAAGTAGGCACGCGCGACATCCAGCTGTGCCTTGATCTCAGCCAGCGTAAAGCGGGTATTTTGAAAGTCGGCCACGCGCTGACCAAATGCGTGACGCTGGGTAACGTAATCTAGCGTTAATGCCAACGCGCCCTCTACCGCGCCAAGCGCTTGCGCGCCTACGCCTAAGCGCTCCCGGGGCAGCTCTTGCATTAGGTAGCGAAACCCAGCGCCCTCTTCCCCTAATAAGGCACTGTTAGGCAGTTGCAGTTGGTCAAATGCTAGTTCTGCCGTATCGCTGGCGTGCTGGCCAATTTTCTTAATCGGCTTGCCACGGGAAAAACCGGCAAGTGACGTGTCGACCAAAAACAGCGAGACCCCTTTTGCACCTGCACTGGGGTCTGTTTTTGCACAGACAATAACGAGATCGGCCACTTGGCCATTGGTAATAAATAGTTTGCTGCCGTTAAGCGTCCACCCATCGGCTGTTTTGGTCGCGCGGGTTTTCATCGCCGCCAGATCGCTGCCAGCATGCGGCTCGCTCATAGCAATCGCCCCCAACCACTCCCCGCTTGCCATGCGGGGAAGCCAGGTTTCGCGCTGTTCATCAGTGGCTAAATTTTGCAGGTAAGGCATCACGATATTAGCGTGAATGTTGTAAGCGCTGGCTAGCCCACCAAATCCTTGTCGAGACATCTCCTCCAGTACTAGTTGGGTGATAGCAATATCGGCACCTGAGCCGCCATAGGTCTCATCAAGATCAATCCCCAATAGACCAGCAGCACCCAGCGCTAGCCATAAAGAGCGTGGTATTTCACCATCCGCTTCCCACTGGTCATAGAAAGGCGCTACTTCCTGCGCTAAGCAGCGGCTGATCATGTCATGAAACAGCGCTTGTGTTTGCTCGTCCATGCTCACTCCTTTAGGTCTTGGCGCAGGTGACGTTTAAGAATTTTACCTGCGGTGCTTTTTGGCAGAGCCTCTGCAAACACCACACGCTTAGGAACTTTGTAGGGTGCAATCAAGCTTTTTGTATGGAGGATGAGTTCATCCTCGCTAACCACTTGCCCCTCTTTCACCACAACGACGGCGGTAATCGCTTCAATCCACTTTTCGTCAGGTAGCCCCACCACCGCTACTTCCGAAACAGCCGAGTGCTTAAACAGCGCCTCTTCCACCTCACGGCTGGCAACCAGCACGCCCCCCGTATTGATAACGTCTTTAATCCGGTCCACGACATATAAGTAGCCTGCTTCATCGAAGTAGCCCACATCACCAGAGTGAAACCAACCACCTTGGAAAGACTCAGCGGTCATCTCCGGCTTATCCCAGTAGCCCGTCATTAACTGCGGCGAACGATGGACAATCTCGCCATGCTCACCGGGGGCAACGTCGTTCATTTCCAAATCCACAATGCGCGTTTCCACTGTAAGTATCGGCCGCCCCGCCGACGCAGGACGCTCAGTGTGCTCTTCTGGACGTAACACCGTTGCCAAGGGGGCAATTTCACTCTGCCCATAGCAGTTATATAAACCAACGCCGGAGAAACGCTGCTGCATCTCTTCCAGCACAGGCACCGGCATGATCGAGGCGCCGTAGTAAGCTTTCTTGAGTGTGGTTAAATCGAACTGATCAAAGTCTGGGTGGCGCAGTAAGCTGATCCACACAGTGGGCGGCGCAAAGAACGATACGATTTTTTGTTCGGTAATCGTCGCCAGACAGCTATCCGGAAGCGGTGCTTCAAGCAAATGAATGGGGGCGCCCAGTAGTAAAGCCGGCATCAAAAAAACGTGCATTTGTGCGGAGTGGTAAAGCGGAAGAGCGGCCAACATGGCGTCACTTCCCTTGATATCCAACTCCACCATGCAGGCCATATATTCCGCCATCAGCGCTTGGTGGGTCATCATTGCCGCTTTAGGCGCTGCGGTTGTGCCAGAGGTATAGAGCAGCTGTGCCAGGCTGCTTCCCTCTACTGCGACCGCTGGCTCCCTTGTTGATGGCGAGGAATGCACATAAGCCAAGACATCAAAACGACCTAACTGGCTATCTTGTTGATCAGCATGCAGTGTTCCATTGACCGTTAATGCTAACCCTTGGGTTGCCTGCTGCACTTTGTCAGCTAGCGAACTATCGCTTAGTACTCCTTTCGCCCCGGACTGCTCAAGGATATAGCGCAGCTCATCACTACTTAGCGCAAAGTTAATAGGCACATGTACTAAGCCCGCTTTAGTGGCAGCAAGCCAGGCAATGACATAGGCATCTGAGTTTTTACCGTATACCGCCAACCGATCCCCAGGAGAAAGACCGGCCGCTAACAAGCCACTAGCTACGCTGTTAGCGGCATTGTTAAGCGATTGATAGCTCCAGGTTCGTTCACCAAACGTTAACGCAAGCTGGTGAGAATATTTGCGAGCGCTGCGGTTTAGCGCAGCGCCAATCGTATTACGGTGAATTAAGGGTGTCTGTTGCATGCCAAGTCCTTATTGTTATGTGTTGTTAGGGCTTCAGCGTTTTACGAATTGTTGACGAGTGGGCAAACGCTTTCAGAAAGTGGCCGGAATGCTTCCTCGGCGGGAATAGTGCGCACAACTCTGAAGAGGTCATCCTCATCAGCTGACTCTTCCGGTGTTTTCACTTCAACGAGATACATGTCATGCACCATACGGCCGTCCTCACGAATGTAGCCGTTCGTTGCAAAAATATCGTTAATGGGGGTATCGGCCATCTGCTGACGAACGGTTTGCGTGTCGTCTGTTCCGGCCGCTTCAATGGCTTCTAAATAGTGGCGGGTGCTGGAATAGAGCCCTGCGTGCACCATAGTCGGCATGCTGCCGGTGCGCTCACGGAAACGCTCTGCCCAAGCGCGTGTTTCATCAGTTAAGTCGTAATACCATGCTTTAGTGAACTGCAGCCCTTGAGCGCTCTCCAACCCAATACTGCGTATATCAGTACTGAACAGCACCATGCCTGCTAGAATCTGCCCGGCTTGAGTAATGCCAAATTCGCCTGCCGTTTGAACGGCATTGATGGTGTCCCCACCAGCATTATTGAGCGCAATCACATCAGCACCCGATGCCTGGGCTTGCAGCATGAAAGAGGAAAAGTCACTGTTCGGGAAGGGATGGCGCGCGCTACCGACTATCGTTCCACCGTTTTCGGTGACCACTCGCTCTACATCCGCTTCAAGTGCATGGCCAAACGAGTAGTCGGCACTGAGTAAATACCAGTTTTTATAGCCTTCCTGAGTAATTGCCTTGGCCGTGCCATTGGACATAGCCCAGGTGTCGTAAACCCAGTGAATATGGTTAGGAGAGCAGTGCTCGTTAGTGACACTGGAAGAAACAGCGCCGTTCACTAAGCCAAGTTTATCTGCCTCTTCCAACAAGCCTACTGCTGCTAATGTAACCGATGAAGCCACTAGGCCAGTGACCATGTCGACATTGCGTTCATCAATCCATTCACGCACCACGCTTGAGCCAACGTCAGGGCTATTGCGATCATCAGCGCTAAAGACGACAACTTGGGCACCGTGTACGCTGCCGCCAATATCCTCAATCGCCATCTCAATAGCGTCTTGCCCTAATGGGCCTATGGGATCGCGATAAACGCCTGACATATCAGCTAGATAACCAATGCGGATTTCATTATCTGAAATACCTTCATTGGCGGCCACGCTGGGGGCATAGCTAGCCGTAATGACCGCAGCCGATAGCGCAGAAATAGCGCAATGACGTGATAGATGCATGCTTTTCACCTGTCTATTGTTGTTATTAAAAGAGCCTTAAGCCCGATTTATTTCATGCTTCATCCTCATGTTAAAAGTAAAAACCGCTTTACTTTTTACCTATCGAGCCAGTTTTTTTGCAATTCGTGCCATTCGATTGAGACACCTACCCGGGATAGACCATTAGTCGTTGTTACTCTCCAGCGTTACAATGGCGTTTTACAGCTGGCTAAATAATTAACGGGAGCTGGCTGCTATCGAATCTTTAACTGACACTGGGAGTGTGACGCTTGGCGACAAGTGCTGTGGCAAGTACTGTGGATAGTTTTTTACCCGAGGCGCTGCAGTTTCGCTCTGGCGCCCCTTTGGTGGATATCGGCGCTAACCTGACTCACGAGAGCTTTCAGCGTGATTTAGCTGATGTCATTGCGCGGGCGAAAGCGGCCAATGTAGCTACCTTAATAGTGACGGGTACTGATATTGAACACGCTGAGCAAGCCGTAGAGCTGGCTAAACAGACCCCAGGCATATATGCCACTGCCGGGGTTCACCCACACGATGCTAGCGGGTGGAATAGTGATGTGGCGCGCCAGTTGAAAGCGCTTCATCAAAAACCTGAAGTGGTTGCCGTGGGCGAGTGTGGACTGGACTTTAATCGCAATTTTTCAACGCCTCACGAGCAAGAGCGAGCGTTCGAAGCTCAGTTGGCGCTCGCTGCTGAAAGTGGCTTACCGCTATTTTTGCACGAACGCGACGCGGGGCAACGAATGCGTGAAATGCTGTATAGCTGGCGAGATGATATCAGCCAAGCTGTTATTCACTGCTTCACCGCTGACAGAGATACGCTGCACGGCTATCTCGACTTAGATCTTCATATTGGCTTAACCGGCTGGATTTGTGATGAGCGCAGAGGTCATCACCTTCGCTCAATAGTGAAAGATATTCCGTTAGAAAGGTTAATGGTAGAGACTGACTGTCCTTACCTGCTGCCTCGCAATCTTCCAGCCAAACTAAAAGGACGCCGTCACGAGCCAGCCTTGCTACCATGGATTGTAAGAGAGATTGCCCAGTGGCATGACGTGACTGAAACCGAGCTGGGGAACGCAACAACCCGCACTGCCCAGCATTTTTTCCGCCTTGATGCGGAAGCTTAAAAGGAGCGAAGCGTGGCTGATTACCCAGGATTTATTGCCATTGAGACGGGCGAAGATGACGGCTTGCCGCTGGCTATTGCCTGGTCTCTACCTGATGGTCGCATTAAGCAAACACTCATTCAGCCTGACGATAGCTGGATCAGTGAAGACACGAACGTGATGGGGTCTTATAGCATTGAAGAGCTAGAAAGCCTCGGCGTCAGCCCTTTGGATGTCATACGTGAACTAGAGACCGATCACTTCTCGGCTACGCTGTATACCAGCGATAACGGCGAGGATGAAGCAGCGCTGGCTCGACTCTTTGACACCTATGGCTTGGATCCTTTTGTTGAATTAGCGCCGGCACAGGTGCTTTATGAAGCGATTAGCGCGAGAGATTGGCACCGCTTACGCAGCGAAATTTTTAACGACATGGGGCTCGAACCGATGCGGCCCGAGCACGAAATTGAAGTAATGCTAACGCTGCACAAACAGCTTACCGAGAAAGACTAAGCCGACGCGACCAGCGCCACGTCAAGTTCTCGCTGCCCCTGTTTAATGGCCTGCACCAAGGTATCTTGATGCTGATAATAGCGTGTCAATGCGATAAAGAAAGCGTTGGCACGCAATGGCAGCCCCTCTGCTAAATAACGTGCTGCTCTGGCCTCTACTTTGTTGGCAAACGCATCTCGATCGACCTCAACGTCCCCACCTAGATTATCGACACTAACGTGGAATGTGCGTCCGCAGGCGTGGGTAAACAGCTTTTCCAGCGCCTGCGGGGCAATCTCCGCTTGTTCGAAGGCGTGCTGCTGCTGGGCGTCGCGCCCATCAGGCAAGTACCAGTATCCGTAATCTTCCAGTTGCCGACGCTTCTCTCCTGCGATGCACCAGTGGCTGATCTCGTGCAGCGCACTAGCAAAAAAGCCGCGCGCAAAAATCACCTGATGATAAGGTGTTTCAGATGTAGCTGGGCGATATAGGGGTTCATCGCCACCTTTGATTAATCGCGTCTGATAGCGTGCTAAAAACACGCCATCAAACAGCGCCGTTATGTCGTGAAGCGTCCAACGCTCCTGCTCTTGAGTCACTATATACCTACGTCGTCGTTCATTTCGTAAAGTATACCCGCGCCTTGTCCAGATGATAAAGAGATGGCAAATCATTAGACAGCTACCGAGATCCTAGTAACTCCTGCTACTCTATCGGCTTTTGTTGGGTCACTTTGCTAAACAGGAAACATACCGTGGGCGGCTTTACTAGCAATATAAAATCCATCTATTGGCCAGAAACACGCACGTTGGTAGCGTTAGCACTACCCATCTGTGGTGCTCAACTCGCACAGGCGGGGATGAGCGTGGTCGACGTCATCATGACCGGCAGGCATAACGCCACCGACTTAGCTGCCGTTTCGGTTGGCTCAAGCCTGTGGATGCCACTGATGCTATTTATGACCGGTACATTAATGGGCCTTACGCCTATCGTGGCGCACCTTTTGGGTGGCAAGCGAAACAGTGATATTCGCCCTGCGGTTCACCAGGCATTGTGGGTCGCATTAGTACTCGGGCTCACTGCCGCTGTATTGCTGTGGACAGTCGTGACACCTATCTTCGAACTTATGGGGGTGCCTCCAGCGGTTGCAAGAGAGTCTGCTGCCTACCTTTCCGCGGTTGCCTTCGGCATGCCCGGAATCGCCTTGTTTCAGGCGCTTAGAGCCTTTTCAGATGGCATGAATCACACCCGGCCCGCGTTATGGATTAGTTTGGTGGGGCTAACCGTTAATATTCCCAGTAACTATTTACTTATCTATGGCGGTGATGGCTTAGTTAATCTATTGGGTGATGGACTACCCAGCGCTCTGCAACAGCTACCGGCACTAGGCGCATTCGGCTGCGGCATCGCTACAGCACTCTCGATGTGGACAATGGCCGTTGCAATGGCCCTCTATACCCGTAAAGGACACGCCTATCAAAGCGTCTCAATTTGGCAAACGCTAACCCCACCAACACTGTCCGGCATCCGCGAGCTTGTCGTAGTGGGTATGCCCATCGGTGTGGCTATTTTCGTGGAAGTGACGTTATTTACCCTGATAGCCTTGTTTATTGCCAGTTTCGGAGAGGTCACAGTCGGGGCTCACCAAATTGCCCTAAGCTTCACGTCTATTCTGTTTATGCTGCCGATGTCATTGAGCATGGCACTTACCGTACGTGTTGGTAATACATTGGGCCAACAACGTTCTGCTATGGCGCGCACTGTCGCTTGGAACGGTATCGTGATCAGTGTCATTGTGGCCGTCATCAACAGTACATTACTTTGGTTTACAGCGGTGCCGGTGATTGCGTTGTACACCTCCAATACCGACATCCAGGCTTTGGCGCTCACCATCATATCCCTGGCAGTCATTTTCCAGCTATCCGATTCACTTCAAGTCAACTTAGCAGGTGCATTACGAGGTTATAAAGACACCCGAATCGTGATGGTCATTACCGTACTTTCTTACTGGATTGTCGGTTTAGGCGGTGGCCACTGGCTGGGAACTCACGGTCTAGGCGGTATGTCTGGCCCACTGGGGGTCCATGGTTACTGGATGGGCCTGATTGCGGGGCTCAGCACAGCCGCACTATTACTTGCTTGGCGGTTAAAGTGGATTAGCCAACAGGAGTAAGCAATGGCGCTCTACCCACAACCTATATTATGGCTGACTGCCAGTGCCAGCTTGCTACTAGTGAGCTGCGGAAACAATGGTGCTGAACAACCTTGGGTAGAGTATCACCAACAGCTCACTAGCGATCTTTCAATTGCCGATATTGAGCGTCACCCTCCACCTAATATTGGTAAGTTTCCCGAGCGTCGAGAACGACTATTCACTATTCCTGAAACCCGAGAGGGTATGCTCAATATCTATGCGTTACGTGAGTGTCAGATAACATCACTCATTGCAGCGCGGAACAATCAATTGGGGCGCGTTGCTCCCCCTAGCCAGCACTGGCTTTACGAACGCGCACTATGGCAACGCCTAAGTGCCTGCTGGAACAGTGATGTTCCTGACGGCCTAAGTGATGACAATAAGGCGCGGTTGGCTGAACTAACTGAGCTTAAGACAGAACAGCTACCAGCGGTCAGCTGGAATGCCATTTTTGATTCTGAAGAGTGGGAAAAAAGCTTTTCTCGAGCAAGTGCCCCCCTAAACAGCGCTGAACTACCTAATATTGACAATCAACTGGTTGCCGTTGATTACCTTGAGCGAATGGTGACGCACCAATTTAGCCAAGCATGGCAACAGGACTCTTCAGCACTTGAAAACCACCTTAAAGCGCTGCAAGAGAGGCCATTAACAGCAGAAATTTTACGCACACTGTTACTCGCCCACCAACGCTTAACGGAGGCAAACATAGCACTTGAGTCAACGCGCTTAACCACTAGCGAATGCCTGCAAGATGACCTTCCAGCAGGATTTAATCAAGTTGAGCAGATTTCCCTCAAGTGGCTTACAGCAATTAACCGACTAATTAATGCGCACCAAATAACGCCACCTGAAGCGGTTAAAAACTATCAGAACACCTGGTTATCATTGAATAACCCGCAGGCTCCCTGGCAGCAGCTCCAACAAGTAAAAGCACAACACCAAGCGCTGCGAGATCAATTTACTAGCTGCTCCGATAATTAAAAATCACAAACCCCCTTAACCTTCTGGGCAACCTGTGCTATTGGTGAACTAAGTGGTAGGCAGCATACGCTGTTTACCGATGTCGTGACCACGCAGCACAAGGAGGGACATTATGGGCGCATCCCTGTCACCCCGCTCTGCCCAGGTCATCGACCTGGAAACCGTGCGTCAGCGTCAGCAGGCGCAAAAATGTTTGATCCGCCTAGCCCCTGAGCTAGATGGGTTAGAGATGGTCTACCAGCTCGCTGCGAGTCCCGACACGTATTACGGCCTACCTATTTTGGCCTGGGGGCTGCAAGAGAACGGTAACATCATTGGCCTTGTGCCATGGATGGAAAAGCTCGCTGCTTGTCATGAACTCGACAGCCATGAAAATGGCCAGTTTATTGGCTACCGCGATCCAGAAACTGAAGAAATTTTCGCCCTTCCTCCTGATCATAAATACGACGAGCTAATGGCCTCAGCCAGTTACTTCGAGTATGAAGCGTCAGGAGAGGTTACGCTGATTCAACAGCTTCCAGACACCCTTGGCACTCATGCTTTATGCATGAATCATCCCGATGCACCCTGGAATATGAAGCAAGTCTATGGATGGCGCCTCTATAGCGATGGAAGCGTTGAAGCAGTTCTTGCCGATGAACAGCAAGCCACGATGTCCCCCATCTTACTGGGCGATAAGTGCCTTTACGATGCCCACTCTCGCCATCGCACGGTTTACTTTTTTCAACGCCATATCGCTAACCGCATAATGGATGAAGACCCTGCGACACTGGAAGCTTTGGCGATGATGGTTGTTCCAAATAAAGAGGGGTGATCTTAACTAAGCACTTGCGAGGCTACCCAATCAAAGCCAGAGCCTAAAGCCAATATTAATGGCTAGCCTCGCATAGCTGCAGAAGCTTTACGCTAGGCGAATAAAATACACGTAGTGGTCATCAGACTCCTCTTGCTGCAGTAGCTGGTGTCCCAAAAATTGACAAAATTTTGGCACATCGCGAGTCGTTGCGGGGTCTGTTGCTATTACCTTCAACACCTGCCCTGGTGTCATATCACGCACCTTGTTATGCATTAACATGATAGGTTCAGGGCAATATAAACCCGTTGTGTCTAACGATGCATCAAAGGCACTTGGGTCATACGTATTATCAGTCATCTACAATCTCGTTTAGGAAACAGACAGCATGATCAAAGTAATCATTGAACGGCGTATTATGCCTGGCCTGGAAGAAGAATATGAACTGGCTGCCCGCGAAGCAATGCGCGTTTCACTTGGCGTACGAGGATTTGTCGGTGGAGAAACGCTCGTCGAACTTGGCCATACAGATCGCCGCCTGATGATTACCAAATGGCGCGATCTTCGCGCTTGGAAAGAGTGGCATTCAAGTGAAGCACGTACAGTGGCCATGCAGAGCATCCTACCTCTATTAACAGAAGACGAAACTATCCGCGTATACGAGCCAGGCTATTAGCCCTCTTACCCGACTCCGCCGACCTTCAAATTAGTGAGCGAGCCTTACATGAACCGTCACTTCTTCCCGATCATGGTAGAGGTGGCGACATGTAATCGTCGCGCGCACTCCCGCCGTTTCCAACGCATCTTCCAAAGTGCTAATACAGCGATTAACCTCGTCCCAGCGTTTCTTCATGGGCAGTTTTAAATTAAAAATTGCCTCTCGACACCATTTCCGAGTTAACCATCTTTCCACCATTGCTAACACGCGCACAGGCTTATCGACGATATCACAAACTAGCCAATCCATTCGTTGCGGCGGTTCCCAAGTAAATCCATCTTCTTTAAGATGATCTATCTGTCCCGTAGCCATTAGCTGCTTGTCCATTGGCCCATTATCAATGGCATAAACATACATGCCACGCTGGACTAACTGCCAAGTCCAACCACCTGGGGCGGCCCCTAAATCCGCTGCCTGCATATGATCCGCAAGCCGTGTGTCCCACTCTTCTCGGGGAATAAACTCATGCCATGCCTCTTCTAACTTCAGCGTTGATCGGCTTGGCGCACGGGATGGGAAACGTAGGCGGCGTATACCATTAATCAGCTCACTTCGATTGTCAGGAAAGCTCATACCCAACTGAACACGATCACCATCCGTCCAGAAAATATGTAAACGACGTGCACCGGCTTTACCGCGCAAGGCGCCCCGTTTTTTTAGCATACTCTGCAATGGCTTAGTCAGCGCTTTAATTAAGCCTGCCAATGCTTTGCCATCATTGGTATCTGGCGTTTCGTGCCAAATTTCTTCAAAACTCCAACGACTCGACTTTACCTGATCGAGAATAGCTGTAAGCCTATCATCTCGGGACAGCGTGAGCGCAGGCAGTGCAGCCAGACTTTGGCGAGCAAAAATAAGTTGCTTAAACGCCGCTTTACGATGCAAATCATTAATCGGCTCTTTATCTAAGCGCGTTAAACTCACCCAACCTTCGCCTTTCGCAGGTTCGCAACTTACCTCGTGCTGTTTGGCGTGGTGTTGCATTTCAGCCAGTGCGTCGCTTTCAAACCCTGGGCGGCAATAGACAAGCCACGATGTGGGTACTGTTTCACTCACCCTTTCACCTCGAAAGTAATTTCATGTCATAGGTGAACATCTATTCAGAATAAAATGCCCCCGTTAATCGCCGCATCATAGCACTTTCTTTCAAATGCTTTCTAAGTAGTGAGATTAGTAGCGATAATTTATCTGCTTGATGCGCTTAAAACATTATCAGCGACTAACAAAAAAACCCCAGCTTCAACTGAAACTAGGTGTTTGTTAATAAGTACCTGGCGATGACGCCACCCAGCCCTCCGCGTTGCCCTCGCCATTCCCGCAGGCCCTTAGCGGGAATCCATGTTGAACTGAGGTTTCGGGCTGCTGCAGACCAAGGTCAAGGTGGATTCCCGATAACCCCACTCGGGAATGACG
>NZ_JABUZD010000103.1:0-18170 GCF_014897875.1 Halomonas sp. 3A7M | reverse complement strand
GAATGATCGCTTAAACGAGTGTCCACTGTTGCTGGGTAAGATCAAATCGACCGGTTTCGGCATGACAACACCTGCTGGATTGTAGCGGTAAGCATGATTTCTGAAGGCACAGATATTCAGCGCCTATCTGTTTGCTGCTACCTCAGTCGCATTCGCACCGAGCTTCACTACAGACAGGTTCTGGGCCGTATTTTAAGACAGATGGGTATTGAAGATAAGGAAGCGTGGCTTTACGTGATTGCTGAACCTACCCTGCGTAAATACTCGCAAAGAATCGCGAATGACCTTCCCGAGGATCAATCCACGCTGCAGGCAAAAAAGCTTAATGATCGTCTGACTAAATCCCATGCAGAGCACACAAATGGCATTACCGAGGACGTAAAAGAAAATAAAGGTCACTTCCTTCCCGCAGCAGAGGAGAACAGAAAGAGTGAGCTACAAGTAACTGAGCATTCATTGCTGACGCTGAGTTTTTCTCACTACTACCGTCAGTACCTACTCTCTTTAATGTAATTGATCTGGAGAATTTTTTCTGATGGCAAGGAAGCTTTTTAATACGGAAATTCTTTTCCTTAAGAATTTATCTCATCGTTGCTTTCCAGACAATACCTGCAACATCAGACTCTCCTGCGCCTTTAGCTACGAAGTTGTTTTGGGGAGATTTGTGCAGCGATTAACAAAAGCAACCTAGGATATCTTTTGCAAATAAAATTAAAAATTTGGTACCAGATTACCAATGTGTAGACGCTCTATAGTCATATTGGTGACTAAACTGACGTTTTTTGTAGATCTACAGGAATATCAAATTTAACAATAAAAAACAATTGCTTAATGAATCATATCTACAACTTCACTTTAAGGTGCGACCACTACGCTCGCCCTTCCCACGCCTACTGGGATTTATCACCGGGTCTCGATTTTGAAACTAAATTAATCGCCCGCACAGGCTTAGTTGAGCACTTAACAGACGAGCTTAGCCACCCCCATTATGTCTGTCGTCCTATCAACCTTTCCGGCAACACCGACTGTTATCAGCCACTGGAAGCGAAATACCAAACAACACGTCGTTTATTGGAGCTGCTACTGGCATGCAGGCATCCGGTCACCCTGGTGACTAAAAGCACGCTAATACTGCGGGATTTAGACCTGCTAGCAGAAATGGCCGAGCATCGGTTAGTGCGGGTGCTTGTTAGCCTGACAAGTCTGGATGCCAACCTAAAGCGTACCTTGGAACCCCGGACGGCCTCGCCTCAGGCGCGCTTAAAAGTGATCCGCGAGCTCAACACCGCAGGCATTCCAGTGGGTACGCTGGTCTCACCGATTATTCCTGGCCTTACTGATCACGAAATTGAACGCATTCTTGAAGCGGCCAGCCGGGCTGGCGCGCGCACAGCAACGTGGATGCTGCTGCGCCTGCCCTATGAAGTCGCACCAATGTTTGAAGCATGGCTACAAGCCCACTACCCCGAGCGAGCGGCTAAGGTAATGAGCTTGATTCGCCAATGCCGAAGCGGCAAAAACTACGATGCACAATTTGGTAAACGCTTCCGTGGTGAAGGTGTCTTTGCTGACTTGATCGCCCAGCGCTTTAATCGCGCCAGCCGCCAGTGGAACATGCAGCCACGCACCGAACAGGGCCTGAATACCCGCGACTTTCGACCACCACGGGCGCAAGGGGATTTATTCTATTAGCACGCGCGCTTAAACAGGCAGAAGTGCTTTTTGCCTTTTTGTACGACCCAATAGGTATCAAATAACGCGAAGCTTTCCTCCAAGCGGGTTTGTACAGCCCGTTCGCCGTTCAGGCGCACTGCCCCCTGCTCAATCAGCTCACGAGCTTGGCGTTTAGAGCCAACTAAACCTCCTTTGACGAGTACGCTATCTAACGGCTCTTCTGGCGATATCTGGATACATGGCAAACCATCTAGTGCTAGTTGCTCAAGTTCATGCTGCGTTAGCGTGGCTACGTTGCCGCTGAAGAGCACTTGAGAAATGCGCTGTGCGGTTTTTAGCCCTTCATTACCATGAACGAAACGAGTGACCGCTTCCGCCAGTATCATTTGTGCCTGGGGCTTACCTGCCACGGCTCGATCATTGGCTTCAATCTTGTCAATCTCATCGCAGCTAATAAAGGTGTAGTAGCGTAAAAAACGGTAGACGTCGCTGTCATCAGTGTTTAGCCAAAACTGGTAGAAGTTATAGGGCGACGTTTGCGCTGGATCGAGCCATACAGTGCCACTTTCGGTTTTGCCGAACTTGGTACCGTCTGACTTGGTAATAAGCGGCAGCGTCATCCCCATGACCTGCCCACCATTGAGACGGCGGGTTAAATCGATACCGCTGACAATATTGCCCCACTGATCGTTACCGCCAATCTGCAAACTGCAGCCCAGCGTGCGGTTTAAATAGGCAAAATCGTAGGATTGCAGTAGTGCGTAGCTAAACTCGGTGAACGACATTCCCTGGTCGGGGCGCTCTAGCCGCTGTTTGACCGATTCCCGATTAATCATGGCATTCATGGAAAAGTGCTTGCCCACATCACGGAAGAACTCGATCACATTGATTCCGCTCATCCATTCTGCGTTGTTGACTACCTTAAACGGCGCCTCTAAATGCGCAGCCATCAGCCAGTAGATCTGCTCTTCTAGCGACTTCACCCAGCCTTTAACGGTGTCAGGAGAGTTTAGCGATCGCTCGGTGGCTTTGAAACTAGGGTCGCCAATCATGCCTGTCGCGCCGCCAACCAAGGCAATGCCCTGGTGCCCGGCATCCTGAAAGCGCTTAAGCATCAATAGTGGCACTAGATGCCCAATGTGTAGGCTGCCCGCCGTCGGGTCGAAGCCACAATAGATGGTTTGCGGGGTGCTGAGCAGCTCGTTGAGCGCCTGCCGCTCATGCGTCGACTGCGCAACCAGCCCACGTTGCTTCAGATCCTGCAATAATGCCGTAGCGTCCATGATGCTGCCCCTTTGCAATTAATTAATAGCATTAGGCTAAGGGGCACCTAGATAAAGTACGATATCCCTATAGGGACAAATAGCGATAATAGAGATAAAGGCATTGGTCAGCGGTAGTCAGGCCTAGCTGACGCCGCCACGATATGATTGAGAAACAGGCCGAATAGCTCACTCAGTGAGGTAACGCCCAACTGGGCATAAATGCGTTTGCGGTGATTCTTAACCGTACCGAGGCCTATCGCTAAGTATTCAGCAATCTCCTGGCTATCCATCCCCTGTACCATCAATGCAGCAACCTGCTGCTCTCTTGGAGTTAGTAGTGCTTTCCCAAAGCTTTCGACGGATTGGCGCAGCGTTGCCGCTATGTCACTATTTACTGTCGTGCTAGCAAGATGAAATGGTACTTGCCAATGCTGCTTGCAAAGTGCGGAGAGCACACCCAGGTAACCGGTTAGCCGAGCGCGATCGGCACATGTAAAGCCAGTGTGCTGAGTTTCCGGACCGCTTAATTTCCCCAGGTATATCACCAACCAATCCTCACCACCCAGTTGCAAGATAATGCATACCTCATCCTGCCAGCCCGTTTGCTGATTAAAACCTTGCTGATAAGTATCGCTAACGCGCTTAAATAGAGAGGTGTCTTCGATGCTAAAAACGCCTTGCTCTTGTTGCTGGGCAAGCAGTAGCAAAAATGGGTCTTCCTGATAGGCATCCATCAAATAACGCTGGAACAGTAGTTCGCGCTGCTCCGGTAGGGAGTCGAACAGATAAATAGGGTGTTTAGCGGGTCGGTAGCCCACTATAACAGTACAGTCGAAGGTAACTAATGTACGCAGAAGCTTGGTAAAATGTGAGGTAAAGTGGATAGTGCGCAACGTACTGATGGCACCTGCGAGCGCTTGGTTAATAAGCTCGTTCGAAAACGTTATTTCCTGACTATGCACCGAGCTATCATTTGCCATTACCATCGCCACCCCGCCGCTATGCTGGCTTCATCGTTTTACCGCTATTTTGCGCTTCAACAGGAGATTGCATGACCACCGCTTTAAGCAAAACCAAGTCGAGTTTTTACCGCCGTCTATATGTAGCGTACTTAATTGAGCAAGGTATCGCGAGCGTGCCCGCATTAATTGAGGCCACCGGTATGCCTCGTCGTACCGCGCAGGATACTATCACCTCACTTGCGGAGCTGGATATCGAGTGCGTATTCGAGAAAGGCGAAGGTGAGCGCCATAATATTGGCCACTACCAGATACGTGACTGGGGGGCGATAGATCCTCGCTGGGTTGCTGCTCATGCGGAACGGCTAAAGCAGTCTCTTGGTTACGCTTAAACACTGACTCATTGTTCCTGCTCTGACCATGCTAATCGTGCGGCGTTAAGCGTCACGCTGAGCGAGCTTATTGCCATGGCGAGTACTGCGATCAACGGTGGTATGGCCATGACGACGACCACGCCAAGTGCCAGGGTGTTATAGAGTGCCGAGAAGAAAAGATTTTGCTCCATAACGCGCCGCGTACGCTTGGCAATGCTAAGCAATTTCACTACCCCACCAATCCCTGGCGTCATGAGCTGGGCGGATGCTCCCTCGCGGGCAGCTTCGCTGGCACTCAGTGGGGCAATGCCAGCGTCTGCTGCCGCCAAGCTTAGCGTATCGTTTACGCCATCTCCCACAAACAGTGTTGGCGATGGTAACCCGCGTAATAGCCGTGCCTTGGCTTCCGGAGAGCGCTGGGCATAGCAAGCTTCGCGCACCAGACCAACACGCTCACCTACCCAACTAACCGCGCCCTGACGATCACCACTGATCATTGCAACCAGATAACCTGACCCTAGCAGGCGCTTCACGCTTAGCTCTGCATCGTCTACGGGTTGATCGGTTAGGTAGAACGTCGCCAGCCAGCCTGACTCATCCGCCAGTATTACCTGGGAAGCAAAAGCTAGCGTGGCCTCTTCCGCTTGGGAAGGAACATCAACCTGCTGTCGTGTCAGCCAACCGGCGCTGCCTATCATCAGACATTCACCGTTTACAAGGCGAACACGGCGTCCTTCCCCGGGGAATTCATCAACATCTTCTATGCAAGGCTGAGAGCTTTGTTCATCTTGGCCACCAGACCAGCGCGCCAATGCTTGCGCTAACGGATGTTCGCTCCCGGCAACGGCATTAGTTAGCTTGTGCTGCAACGTGTGTTCATCAATGCCAGCCCGCGATTGCCAGTGCAGTACCGCATGGCATCCTGTCGTTAAGGTTCCGGTTTTATCAAGCGCCACTGAACGAATACGCGCCAAGATTTCTAGCGCGGCGGGGTCACGCAGCGCAATACCTTGTTGCATAGCCTGACCGCTACCGGCAAGACTAGCCAAAGGCACCGCCAGCCCAACGGCACAGGGGCATGCCACCACGAGCACTGAGAGAGCACGCACCAATGCATCCTCCCAGCCCAATCCAACGAGTAGCGCACCAAGCAGCGTCACTAGCGAGAGCACAAGTGCCAAAGGACTTAACCAGGCGGCAAAACGGTCGGCTAGTTTCTGCAGTTGCCCTTTTTGGGCCTGATAGCGGCGCATTTCATGACGCAGTCGATCCAATCGGCGTTTACCAACCCCTGCAGTGACCTGCATTATCAGTGGTGTCGTGCCTAGGTAGCGACAGCCGGCATACACTCTCTGCCCTGCATTGAAGTGACGTGGCAAGCTTTCACCGGTCAGTGAGGCGGTATCAATCCAACCGGGAGCATCAAGAATGCCATCTAGCGTCACTAACTCCCCCGGCGCTAGCTTAACGCGCGTACCCGCGGCCACATCATTAATAGGAAGTAAGACCCAGGCCCCCTTTTGCCAAGCGCTTATAGCCGCATCTGGCAATGCCAGTGCATCCAGCGCTTTCAGCCCACGGTGGCGGCACAGCGTTTCTACCAGTCGCCCAACGAGCAACAACACAATCAGCATAACCGCCGTATCGAAATACACCTCCGACGAGCCGCGCCACAACAACCCAATCGACACACTCACTGCACCGATCGCGCCAAGGCTAACCAGCACATCCATCCCTGGGCGTTTGGCAAGTAACGTGCGCCAGCCTGCTCGGTAAAACGGCAAGCCCGAATACACCACTATGGGTAGCGCAAAGGCACCCGATATCCACGCCACCACTTGCTCTATCGATGCGCTCGGTAGCGCTCCCACATAAATAAGCAGTGATGCCAACATGGTCCACATACCGAATACGGCGCCTACTAACAACCGCAAGGTAAGGTAGCGGCTCTCCTGCTCAAGACGATCATGGGCATCATCGACGGCTTCTAATTCAGTTAGCCGATAACCCAGCCGTTTGACTACCGGCGCAAGCTCCGTCAGATCGACAGCCTCTCGCGCACCTTTCACCCACACGGTTGCCGTGGGGTAGTGGACGCTAACGTCGATGACCCCAGGCAGACGTGCTAGCGCCCCCTCTACTGCCAGAGCACAGCTGGTACACCACATACCATGCAGGGTATAGAGGGGTGTGTCATGGCTAGATGTTTTATCGTCTTCTGGCATCGAGCTAACGTGGGCGTTATGACTTATAGGCAAGGCGGCACACTGATAATCGGCATACCCGCAAACACCACACCGAAAGCGGAAAACAAATATAGCCATGCCGAGACAGTGGCATGAAAGCGCTGGCGACCTTGATGCTGCTTCGCCACTTGGCAACTCCCCCAGGCAAGCGCCGCAAGCCCTACGGCAGTAATGAGACTAACACCACCTAGCGCGGCATTAAGACCTGTAAGCGCTCCCGCTTCTGGCGATGGTGGCGCCACCGCACAGGCTACTGAAAGGCCGCTATAAACCGCCACAAACCATAGGCTCCATAGCGTTAGTCCGATAATTAAGTGGATGGGATGAGTAAAATGTAGTAGTACCATCACCATTATCCTCCTATCACCCGAGGCAGTATCGCCAACGCCCCGACTAACAACCAGAATGTGACCACGTTATAGCGCCAAAGTAGTGCCACTACGGCGGGTTCAAACGGCGCCTGCGCACCCACGTAGCCATAACCAACGCGCATGCCTTGCAACACCGTTAAGATAACCGCTAGGCCACCATGAAAAAGCGCGTAAACAAGCCCCACCAGCATCACCGCATCGTGGGTGGTTTGGGTCGGTGAAAGATCGGCTCGCCACAGCGCCCAGCCAGCGAGCCCCACTTGAAATACGCCTAACACAGCGGCTAAATAGAGGCTTGCTCTTAACCCTGCATCACGCTGCTGACGCAGCCCGCGTACCAGCTTCTCCATCACCACACACCCTGCTATAACCACCCCGCCAGCCATGCCCATTATCAGCAGAGACAGCGGCGGTGTATCTGGCATTTGCCACTCAGGCGAAACAGTCCATAGATAAAACCAGCCAAACAGATAGGAAAGAAAGAACGAACCGTTGGCAATTAAAAACACCGCCATTGCCCAAAGCCCAGGGCCATCCATCGTGCGTGAATGAAGCGGCGGATCGCCTGGTTTTACCCCTGCATCAGGGGCTGCATTCGGGTGTGCGCCGTTCTCCCACGACCAGCGCAGTAGAAACACGCCAGCAATCACTACAAAGATGCCCGCTAGCGCATAGACACGGGTTAATAAACTAATGCACACCACTGCCAGCGCTGCTGCAGCCAACAGCGGCCACCAGGAGTTACCAGGCAGGTGAATGATTTCGCGCACTTTGCCTGTAATCGGGTCGCTACCCCACATTTCACGCCGGCCGTGGGAAGCCACCGCTAAGCCGTGCATACCCTTCGCCATGGTATGTGGCAAATTCGGGTCATTCCACAACGGATGCCGTGTTTCTACAGTAGGTAAGCTGACAAAGTTATAAGCGCTTGGGGGCATCGAGTTAGCCCATTCCAGCGTATCGGCATTCCATGGGTTCTGTTTGGCGGGTTTACCAAACCGGAAGTGCAGCGCGATATCCAGCAACACCATGGCAATACCCGCCGATAGCACAAAGCTGCTGACGGATGAGAGCAGGTTATAAATCTCCCACCCGGAGCCAGCCTCATAGGTATAAACACGCCTGGGCATACCTAAAAGGCCCGTCCAATGCATAATCAGAAACGTACCGTTAAAGCCTAAAAAGGTTAGCCAGAACCCCCAACGCCCGAGGCTTTCAGATGGCATACGCCCGGAAAATAGCGGCAACCAGTAGTAAAGCCCGGCAATGAGTGGGAAGAACATGCCACCCACCAATACATAGTGCATGTGGGCCACCACAAAGTGGGTATCGTGCACCTGCCAGTTAAATGGCACTAGCGCCAACATCACCCCAGTTAAACCACCGCAAACGAAAATAATTAAAAAGCCCATCACCCAAAGCATGGGCAGTTTCATTTTAGGTTTACCTAGCCACAGGGTAGCCAGCCAAACGAACACCTGAATCGCCGTTGGTACCGCCACCAGCATGCTAGCCGCCGAGAAAAATGCCTGAGCCAGCTGTGGGATACCCACTGTAAACATGTGGTGTACCCAAAGCCCAAAACTGATAAAGCCCATAATAGCGATGGCAGCTACCACCCACCCATAACCGACAATAGGCCGCCCGGCAAAAACCGGTATTAGCGTCGAAACAATGCCCGCGGCAGGTAGAAAGATGATGTACACCTCAGGGTGACCAAACAGCCAAAACAGATGCTGCCACAGGATGGGGTCGCCGCCTCCCGCAATCTGGAAAAATGGCATACCAACGGCGCGCTCAAGTTCCAGTAAAACGCTGCCAAGAATCAACGGTGGAAACCCCACCACAATCATCAGTGCCATGGCCAAGATATACCAAGCGAACAACGGCATTTTATGCAGCGCCATGCCCTGAGTGCGAGTGCGCAATATCGACACTACCAACTCTACACCCGCAGACACTGCAGAAATTTCCACAAACGTGATGCCCAACAGCCAAAAATCCGAGCCCAGATCAGGCGAGAACTCTTTACTACTAAGCGGGGTGTACATAAACCAGCCGCTGGACGGCGCCATTTCAATAATCAGGCTGGAAGTAAGAATAATCCCGCCAAATAAATAGCAGAAATAGCCAAGTGATGTTAGCCGAGGGCAGACCAGGTCGCGGGCACCAATCATCTTTGGGATCAGGTAAATCGCCAGCCCTTCCAGCATAGGAATGGCGAACAGGAACATCATCACCGTGCCATGCATGGTGGTGACCTGATTATAAATGTCTGGCGACATAAAGTTTTGGTCGGGCATCGCTAACTGGGTTCGCACCAGCATTGCTAAAATGCCGCCAATCAGGAAAAACACCATCCCCGTGACCATAAAACGTAGGCCAAGCGTGGTGTGATTGACGATAGTTAAGGATCTTAGACCTTTGGGATTCCCCCAAATGGTGTGCAAGTCTTCGTGCAATTGCTGCGGGTCATGCTCAATGGCTTCTTGATTGACACTCTTCATGGTGACAAGGCCTCCAGCCAAGCACCCAGGGCATCCAAGGTGTCCGTTTCAATTTCACTGTGGGTAGGCATCTTATTGCCTGGCTTTAGCGTTTGGTGATGCTGCAACCAGCGACTCACCGCCCCTTCTTCCATGGCAATCACCCCCGCGCCTAGCGTGGCGCGACCGCCCACATCTGAAAGCGTTGGCCCAATGCCCCCTTGGCTAACGCCCGCTACCTGGTGGCAGCGGGCACAATGCGTCATAAAAGCATCTCGCGCGTCGTCGTAAGTAGCATCGGCAACGGCCAGTTCGCTAAGCGTCGTCTCTTGTCTTGCAGTTAACCATGCCTCGAACTCGCTGCGTGGCAAGGCCTCCACATGCAATTGCATATGGGCATGGCCCACGCCGCAAAGTTCGGCACACTGCGCACCAAACACCGCGGGTTCATCAGCTTGTAAACGAATTTTATTTACGCGGCCCGGCAACATATCTATTTTCCCCCCCAGCCGGGGCACCCAAAACGCATGAATCACATCGGCACCACTGACATGAAAATCTACTGGCTCTCCAGCAGGCATCACCAGTTGATTAGCGGTAACAACCTCACCGCCTTCAGCATCGGGATAGCGCACTTCCCACCACCACTGATGGCCAATCACCTCGATAACTTCTGGCGGTTCGCTCATGGGTAGCGTTAGCATCCGCTGGCCGGCGGGAACGCCAAACAGTAGCAGCGCGGTAATGCTGGCCACAGGCAACATAATGCCGCCGCCAATAATCCACCGGCGAGCGATACGGCGCTCCTGGGCAGGTGTGCGTTCCACATTTCTTGGTTTAAAGGCGTAAAGCCAAAGAGCTGTCACCCCAATCAGTACAAGGGTGGCAAATCCGAGCATTACCCACCAAATTAACCGCACGTCTCGCGCAGCAGGCCCAGCAGGGTCTAAGATAGATCTATCACCTGTGCAGCCCGCTAAGCTCACCAGTAAGAAAGTCCCAAGCAAGCATGCTGTTCGACGGACCCATCGTGACGATAAATATGAAATGATGGTGGACGTTACGCCATTACGTTCCCTCATTTGCAATTTTCCTGGCATGCCGTTGGTCTGAATGACTTTTTCGCTTTGTCTAACCACAGGAAGTGACCATGACACTTACTCCCCAACGCTCGATAAAAAGCCGTGCCGCGCTGGCTGGCCATCCGCTTCACCCAGTGATGATCCACTTTCCTGTGGCCGCACTGATGGCGCTGGTCGCCAGCGACCTGGCTTACTGGTATACCCAAGACCCTTTCTGGCTGCGCAGCGGTTTGTGGTTGGCGGGGGTAGGCGCGTTTGGCGGCTGGATTGCTTCGGTAGCGGGCATTATTGACCTGGTCACCGTGGCGCGGATCCGCCGCCTGATCACCGGCTGGAGCCACGCGATTGTGGCCGTTGTCATGCTTTCCCTGGCGTCGCTTAATTGGCTTCTGCGATTTAATGAACCTGGTGCGGTACTGCCCTGGGGGCTGGCCATTTCGCTGGTCACTGCCTGCCTGATCGCGCTGGCAGGCTGGCTGGGCGGCCAGTTGGTATACGAGCATGCTGTCGGCGTCGACGTTGAGAAGTCGCCTTAACAGCGCAATGTCGGCAATAGTAGTGTTGGCACTTAAGGGAATAATCTTCATTGCGTTAACTCCAAGCCAGCGGTTTGGAGAGCACAAACCCAAGCACACCCAATATCCCCGTTAACGCGAGGATTAAGGCGCATAGACTGGCAACTTTTACGCCTTTGAAAATCCCCATTTCCAGCCGCAAAATCAGCCAACCGAAACAGCCGTGGGCAGCCACCATTAGCACCACGGCACCTAGCTTTAGAATTAACCACCCCCCAAGAAGGCCATGCAGCAGAAACAGCAGCGTGCCCGACGCGATGGCGACCAAGGCAGCAGGTGTTGCGATGGAGTTATAGAAGAAACGTGGCATGGGGGGCGTGCCTTGAGCGAATCCAGCGTCTTTACGCAGCTGGAGCGCATGCAAAAGCAGAGCGGGTAAATAGAGAAGCGCGCCGCACCAAGTAACTAGCGCGGCGATGTGCAGAAGTTTTAGCCATGGCATTGAGGCTTCCTTGCGTTGCGTAAGGCGATAACGGGATTCACCCCAGATAACCTTAGTTAACAAAAGCGACTCTAGCTAGGCAGGATAGCGAAGATAGGCAGTTATAATCAGTTAAAAGCCCGCGTTAGGAGATATAGCGAAGGCTACTCCACAGCGATTTCGTAACCGGTGAATTTACGCAGGTTAATAACCCCGCTATCAAAGATCAGGTACTGCCCTTTTACACCTTGAAGAGTACCTTCAACCAGCGGCTGCTTATCAAAATTATGGGACGTCACCTTACTTGGGAAAGTCGCCACGGGATAATGAAAGTCCAGCGGCGTTTCATCCAGCGTACGAATGGCATCCGCACCGTGCACGTCACGTAACTGCCCTAACCCATCGGCTAACAGGTTAAAAAGACGGTCACGCTCTGCGCACAAATCCAATGGTTTCACCTCGCCTTTAAGCATGGCACGCCAGTTAGTTCGGTCGGCCACCTGCTCTTTAAAGAGCATTTCGACAAAACCAGACTGTTGCCGGGTATTTACCTCAAGAATGGGCAATGCCTGAATGGCCCCTTGGTCCAGCCAGCGGGTTGGCATTTGCGTTTTGCGGGTGATACCTACCTTCAAACCGGATGAGTTCGCTAAGTAGACAATGTGTGGCTGGAAGCAGTGTTTTTCGCCCCACTCGGGGTCCCGGCAGGTGCCCTGATGATAGTGGCACGTCTCGGGTTTCATGATGCATGTATCACACTGGGCTAAACGCTTAAAGCAGGGGTAACAGTAGCCTTGAGCAAAACTTTTTTTGGTTGCCCGCCCGCAGTGGGTGCAAGCAATCGCACCGCTCCAGGCAAGTCGCATCGGCGAGCCGATACGCTCATTCAGAGGCATTCGATGGTCGCCCGCGCGAAGGTGATACACCACCCGATCATCTTGGCGACTAGGCAAATCAGCCGCCATTTTTTGCAAACATCCTTGCACCGGGGATGCTACCGAGGCAAACAGATCATCAGTCACGCGTGGCATCCCGGGCAAGGCCTGCCATTTCAGGGGAAACACCGGCACCGGTCGCGCCAGCACCACAGGTACGCTGCTCCAGATAGCCGACACGACTCTCTTCAGGAACGTTATTCTCCACCTCAAAACGCATCACCGCTTCCAGGCACAATTCGGTCTGTTCTGGCGTTAAATACCGGCCATCGGGCCATTTGCGCAACGCCACTGCCTGCTTAAGGCTTTCGTAAATAGCGGGCGTCATTTGGTTAATCATTTTATCGAAGGTCATGTCACTCATCGTAGGCACCTTTAATGTTTGCTTCGTTTGGATGAATAATACCAGCCTGTGACCAGCCCCACGAGCAGCCCGCCCAAGTGCGCTTCATTCGCTACGTTGCCAAAACCCACGCTACCGGCAATATCGGTCATGGTGAACACCATCCAGCCCAGCATGAAGACGACTAGCATCTGGGGGACGAAAAATCCGCTTTGCGGGGCACGATAAGACATCAGCCACACATGGGCCAGCAAGGCGTAAACCACACCAGACATACCGCCAAACAGCACTGTGCCAGTGACATATTGCGCAATGTTAGCGCCAATACCGGCAACCAGAAGCAGTAGCAGCATGGTACGACTACCCTGAAGCTGCTCGATTTGACGCCCGAAGTACCATACCCACATCAGGTTGAAGATCAAATGCATCCAGCCAAAGTGTAAAAACGCAGGCGACAGTAAGCGCCATACTTGGCCAGACATCATTGTGTCACTAAGGTTGCCATATACGAGCTGCCCACCTGAAACGCCCACTGGCACGATGGTGAGCCCTACAATTAGTAAGTCGCCAAATACCCCTGTTAGGGCAAAAACACATAGGCTAATACCAATCATCAGCGCTGTAACCGGCACTTGGCGCAACATCGGCACCAAACGATTCATCCCGCTTCGGTGGGTGGGTCGAACAGTCGTCGTAATCAGAGGCTCACCTCGCTCCCAGCGACTCACCAACGATCTCATTTCATCATGCTGGCGCGGGTCGGCAACCCATAGCAGCTGGCCATCTGCTTCATCGGTAATGCGGTGACCAATGCGGTAGTGCCATAGAGCTTTACGCAGCTCTTTTGTGTCCGCGCCCGTGGGTAAAAGCATTACTGGATGCATGGCAGGTTCCTTTCAACCAATAAGAATCGGCGTAACGTCACGCCGCGTCACCAACGGATAGACGAAAAAAAT
Source organism: Halomonas sp. 3A7M (assembly GCF_014897875.1). Classification (NCBI taxonomy): domain Bacteria; kingdom Pseudomonadati; phylum Pseudomonadota; class Gammaproteobacteria; order Oceanospirillales; family Halomonadaceae; genus Halomonas; species Halomonas sp. 3A7M. The sequence continues at coordinate 4,483 of NZ_JABUZD010000103.1, read as the reverse complement.
CCGGCGGAGGGGGCCGCCGGATCAAAAAGCAAGGGATCATTCAAGGGAACACTTACTCTGATAACCGACAACACCGTTAGTTCAGCGATTTTGAAAAAAATATGTAACCGTGTGTAAAGCTGGAAAATATCGCTATTAATCAAAATCTATTTCCCACGGTTTAGGCAGTGCACGCTCCTCTTTTGGCACCTGTATCCACACAAAATGATCAGCGTTGAGCCGCGCTTCTCCGCTCCAGCGATAAGCCACTAAACGGCCAAATTTCACCGCACTATAATCCAAGCAGGCAATGTTGTGTGCTGGTAAGGCGGGAATACCCTCGCACCAGTAATGGCCGATAAATAAAGGTGGCTGTTCAGGGCCGTAATAACTAAGGCGCTGACGTTCAGTATCGGTCAGCGTTCTGGTCTCTAGGTCACCAGGAAGGTTATCTGGCTGAAATACCACGTCCCCCCACTGCTGGGGGTTCGCTGACCAAAAGTGCGCACGAAAGCTCTGCCTGGTAAAGCCATCGCCTGAGTGTATCGCAATGCCTTTTGGTAACGGTATATGAGGCCCACGGGTTAGGCGATCAAGTATACGAAAGGCTTGTGTCGAGGGGTCAGTGGACTCAACCAGAAAGTGATTGTCCATGCAGGCGTTGGGCGCGCGCTGTTTGAGCTGTCGAATCAACTCGTCATCCCAGCAGGCATGCACCACACGAATCCCATCCAGCTCCAGACAGAGTGGAATAGTCTTAAACCACGCCAAGGTGTCTTCCCACTCGTTTGTATAATCGCGGTACTGAGCCAGCGTGTCTTCAATAATACGGTTATGGCGCGGCGTATGTTCGCGCAGCCAGCGCTTGTTGCTACCAGGGGGCGCAGGGTGCGTATAGGCCAGGGCATTATATTCATGATTACCCATGACAATATATGCTTCGCCCTCTTCAACCATTCTGCGTGCGATGGTAACCGCTAGACGAATACGCGGGCCACGATCAATTAAATCACCTAAAAAGATCACTTTTCGGCGTGGGTGACGATATACCCCGCCCCGCCGATGATAGCCAAGCCGTTCTAATAACGCTGCCAGCGTTGCACCACACCCATGTACATCACCGATTAAATCGTAGCCCTCCATATTAATCCCCTAGCCGATGGCTCCAGCCGAGTTTACTGCGCAACACTTCATAGAAGTTATGCCCAATAGGATGCACGAGCTGAACGCGCTCTGGTTTTCGTTGAATAACGAGCACATCGTCAGGTTTAGCCACGGCACGAGTTTGTCCGTCGCAGCTGATATGGGGATAGGTCTGATTGGTTTCACCAATGTGAACACGGATTTCACTGGCAGCGTCAATCACAATAGGACGACTCGACAGCGTATGAGGGAACATGGGCACCAACGTCACTACATCAAGTTTGGGGTGCATGATTGGCCCGCCGCCAGAAAGTGCATAGGCGGTTGAACCAGTGGGCGTGGCAATAATTAAGCCGTCACTACGCTGGCTATACACAAACTGCCCATCAATAAACAGTTCGAACTCAATCATGCGCACCGCTTTACCTGGATGAACCACCACTTCATTGAGCGCAGCACCGCTACCCACCGCTTTACCGTTTCGGTACAACACGGCATCTAGCAAGAAACGCTCTTCAACTTCAAACTCTCCCGCCAGCACTTCGCCAACCCGACTTTCTAGTTCATCAGGAGAAATATCCGTTAAAAAGCCTAACCGCCCCCGGTTCACGCCTAACATCAATGTACCGCTAAGGCATAGCGTGCGGGCAGCCCCGAGAAGGCTACCATCTCCCCCCACAACGATGACCAAATCGCACAGCTCCCCCAACATGCGGCGGCTGGCTTCAGGCAGTCCATGGTTCGGTAACACCGTTGCGGTCCGGTCTTCAATCAGAACTTTATAATCGTGGGCAACTAGATAGCTGACCAACCGCTTAAGCGAATCGACCACTTTGTCACTGCCTAAGCGGCCGATTAAGCCGATTGTTTTAAAGGACGTCGCTTTAGAGGACGTCGCTTTTTTAAGGGGCGCTTCTTCTAAAGGCTGCGTGCGTTCGGCCTGGCTCAAGGGTGCTAAACCTGACGATGGGGTGTTAGACATGGACAACTCTCGCTGGCATCAGCCCACATTATGGAGAGTATGAGGGTGTCGAGCAAATTGCCCAGCGCAACGCGAAACCGCTGGTTACTCTGGGCAAAAACAATAGCTTGAATTAGTTAGACAGATATAGCGCGACGACGCTGCAACCACCAGTGATTTAACCACAGAGAAGCGGCCATGATAGCGGCGCCCAATAGTAGCTTGCCTATATCTGCATCCCGGTTCCAAATCACCAGATTAACCACCAAACCAGCGGGTACCAATGCATTGTTCATTATCGCCAGTGTTCCTGCATCGACCTTGGTGGCTCCTTGGTTCCAAGCAAAATAACCCACGCCAGAAGCGACTAGCCCAAGCCATGCCAATACACTCCACTGCACCGGTGTACTGGGCAGCGCTGCCGTATTACCAAACAGCAAAAAGGCCGGGAGTGCCACTAGCATTGCGCCGATAAAGAACCAGCCAAAAACGTTATGCCACGCCAAGGTGGGCGGCAAATCAGCTGCGAGACGACGATAGCCAACCTGACCTAACGCAAAACAGAGATTAGCCCCCTGCACTACCAAAAAGCCCAGCAAGAACCCACTATCAATACCATCGTAACGAATGACGCCTGCCCCGATCACCGCCAATAGGGCGGTCACTAAATAAATAGGCGTGAAGCGCTTAAACATTAGGTCATCTAGAAGTGCAATATAAACTGGCGTGAAAATCGTGAATAACAGAACCTCAGGAACCGATAGCAGTAAAAACGAGTGATAGAAGAAGGTGTACATGACGCCTAACTGCACCGCACCCAATGCCATTAACGCTAAACGCTGTTTTCCCCGCAGCAAGCTGGGCCGTAAAAATGGCAGGAACACCAGCATGGCGAGCGTTACCCGTACAAGCACCGCAAAGTAGCTGTCTACTTGGCCTGCCAGATATACACCAATCAACGAGAATGAGAACGCCCACAGCGCCGTCACGCTAACAAGGTAGCCCATAGTAAACCCCACCGAAAAGAAAAGTTGACAGGGATTATACGCGCTTCACAACAACTGCCAATGGGCTAGGCGAAGAATCGCTAGCTTAGTGCTTTTTTAACCATATAAACGCATGCACTACGCCAGGAAGCCAGCCCAACAACGTCAATACAACACTAAGAGCAACACGTTTTGCCCCGCCCTCTGTTAACCCAACGGCCAAAGGCGGTAGCAAAACGGCTAACGCGCGGTAGGCAAACAGAACCGATGTCGGTTGAGGCGATGCTGGCACGCCTTCAGAAGCAATAGGTGATTGGGTTTGATGCTTAAGCGCGCTATCAGCCTCATTTGTTTGCACGGTAGGCGTAAAGTGCTCTACCGCCGCTTGCGCTTGCTCAGCTTGCTGCTTCTCTTTAGCTAGTGCTTTTTGGTGAGCCTCTTTATCAATTTTCTGCTCTAACGTTTCCGCGCCGTCTGCCAAATCATCGTGATGGCGCTCCCAATCTTCCCAATCATGTGGTGTACCGGATTTTGGACGCTGGCTACCTGCCCCACGAGCTCTCTCCCACGCTTTTTCTTCTAATGTGTTGGGCCGTTCAGGGTCTCTTTCTATGCCAACGCCTTTGCGATTGAGGTATTCACGTGCGTCCATACTGACTCCTTGCAGCTTCTGGAATGAAGCAAAGCGTTGAATGTACCAATAATAAGGACAACGCAGGGTGAGTTAAATCTTCTACATTAATAGAATTATAGGTCTCGTGGCTCATGGCTCTTATGACTCATAGGTCTTGTGACTCATAGCTCTCGTGACTCATGGTTCTTGTGATTCATGGCTTTCATGCCGCAAGCAGTTATTGCTCTACTCTCTTTAAGAGTGAAACTGCGCGTATTACGTCAAGGAGTGTCAAGATGAATAATAGAACCCCCGATACCGTACGCGATGTCATGTCACGGGACTGCTATCGCGTCACTGGCCAAACCTCTATCACCAACTTAGCCCAAGGTTTGGCATTGCATCGCTTACCAGGCGCTCCAGTGGTAGATGCGTCTGATCGGTTGATTGGTTTTATATCCGAACAGGACGTGATGGGTCGCGTATTGGACAGCATCTACCACGATGATGAAGCGCCGCTGGTACGTGAGTTAATGCGCCAAGACGTGCTCACCACAACGCCCAATAAAAGCATCACCGACTTAGCACAGGAAATGCTCGGAGCAAAACCAAAGGTTTATCCCGTTGTGGAGCAGCAACGTTTAGTGGGGATTGTCACACGCCGCGATATCTTAATGGCGCTGCTAACGATTCGTCGACACTAACTATCGCCGTACTATCTATTGCCGTACTACGTCAGAAAACGACCGATTGATAAGATCGAGTAGGAAGGGGAGTCGCCTCCCCTGTCCTCTCACACCA
>NZ_JABUZD010000100.1:0-1052 GCF_014897875.1 Halomonas sp. 3A7M | reverse complement strand
GCTAAGTGCCTGATCTTAAGTTTTCGTGTAACGTTGGAGTCTGATATCTCTAACGGATGGAACCATGTTAAGGCGTTTCGTTGCTCCCCTTACTGACTCTGAACAGCAGACGCTGTCCTCCGCCTATCACCACGGTGAGAAGCGTGCTCTACGACGCCGTGCACATGCCATCCTACTGAGCAATCAAGGCCATACGATCAACCAAATTAGCCAGATACTGGAGGTCCGCCGCGACGCCGTATCACGATGGCTCAAACAATGGGAAGCGTCAGGCCTCGATGGATTGATCGACAAGCCCCGCAGTGGTCGCACGCCCGTCTTGGACGAGAGCGATCATCAGCGACTGCAGGAGCTCGTCGCCGAACAGCCTCACCAGATTCGATCCTTGCAGGCCCGTTTTGAAGAAGAGACGGGCAAGACCGTCAGCACGGTGACCCTTCGCCGAGCGTTGAAAAAAAAATGACTTCAGCTTCAAACGTATCCGGCACTCACTCAAAGCATTGCGTGACGAGACGGATTTCCGAAACACCCAAGGCCTCCTCAAGGCACTCCATCAGCAGGAGGACCAGGGTGAGCACGAGCTCTATTACTTTGATGAATCGGGTTTTTCACAATCGTCGTCGGTACCCTATGCGTGGAGTCCCATCGGGCAACCCTGCGAGGTGACCGCCTACTCACACAGCCGAAGGCTGAACGTATTGGGGTTCCTCAGCCGTGCTGGGAAACTGATCTACCACACCACTACCGGGTCAGTGACCACCGAGACGGTCATCGAAGCGTTTGACCAGTTTGTAGCACAGAAAAAAACCGATACCTTCGCTGTTGTGGTGCTCGACAACGCCAGCATGCATCGCTCGCAGGCCTTCAGGCGGAAAATAGTCGAGTGGATGTCGCACCGTGTGCATCTGGTTTACTTATCGGCCTACTCGCCGGAGCTGAATCTGATTGAGATACTGTGGCGTCAGATGAAGTACGCATGGCTGCCGTTGAGTGCTTACCTTTCGTTTGATCACCTCTGTGAAGAGGTACACCGGCTATTGGGTAGCTATGAA
>NZ_JABUZD010000009.1:0-1870 GCF_014897875.1 Halomonas sp. 3A7M | reverse complement strand
TGACGTGAAGTAGGTCAACTACGTCGTAGGATGAACGCTTACATTGGTTCACGCGCCGTTGATCGCGCTTACCCACGACACAGTACCAGCGCGCCTCCTCCTCTTGCCGCCGTTTAATCGCCGCCTGCATCGCTTCTTCTGAGATCGCATAGCGGGTGCGTGACGTACCGTAACTGAACTGAGCGCTGCGTTTTTTGCGTGAACCGTCGGGCATCAACGCATACCAAGCCGCTACCCAGAGTGTTGTCCCAGTGGGACGCTCGTAATGGTAAACGCCCGTTATCGGGTCAGCAGGCCGTTCACGATGACGCGTGACGGAGCGTGCATCCCTAGCAACAACTCCTTCCAGCGGCGGGTGCCCCAAATATCTCTGCCGCGCTGGTCTCGATACGCAAGGCAACGCTCAAAGGTATCGTATTCATTGGCTAAGCGCGGGATCGACTTGGTTTCGGATTTCCTGATGGGCGTGGCACGCGCACCATGGGGTGTTCGTGCATTCCGATTTCGGCCAAGAGCGGACTTTAAGAGGATTCTGATGTAATGTCTCCATCAACCGTAGGCTTGCCTGGCCTTGTTATGTGCATGTCTCTGCCAACCCCACTAGCTCGCCCATCTTAAACTGACGCCCTTTATGAATTACATGAAGGTGAGAGACGTAGCATTGATTTCTGTTTTTTGCCTCTAGAAACAACAAAACGCGCCACATTATCTTGAGAGAAATTCTGGCATCTTCAGCTCCAACCTTTATTGGCACGACGTTTAGGCCAAAACATCGAGTTTTTCCTGAACCTCGATCAACGCAACCCAAAAATTTCTTGTCTCCTGAGCTTTTTCTTGTGGAGTCTTTCTCTTTCATGCCTACGCCTTCTTCTAGCTCAAGCTGCATTTCCCAAAGATGATTATGGGCTAAAAGATCCCTCACAACGAAGATTTCTGTTGTTTCCTCATGAAGAGGAAAGTCTGGGTAAATCCCTTTCAAATACTCTGGAACTGCCAGCCTGTTGAGATCAGATCCTACTGCATTGTTAATATATCGAGTCCGCATAACGTATGACTCAAGGGCGACTACTGAAAGAATACAGATAGAGGCTGCAAAACCGCTTTCATAGTATCCAACTTGAAAACCTGACGAACTGCCTTTTTCGTGCTTATCCAGTCTTTCTAGCAGAGCGCTGATAGCTTCAAAGTACGAACTACCAATAATTGTGACTATTTCACTGTTCAATGTATACCCCTCACTTAACGCTTTGCTCACCGGAAGATTGGGAGCATAACGAGTATTTTTCCACGTGCAGCAACTTGTTATGTGTTTTTGCCATACTTTCTCGCATTCTCTGCACAGTGCTTTTTCACCTCCTTTAGCCACGAATCATACCAGTACCAAGTTTTCGCAACTTGAACTCCATAACTCTTACCTTTTTCCTTTGCTTTTTTTGACTGCCACAGAATAGTATGATGATGTTGTTTGAATTTTATGTAACCCATGCCACCAATAATTCTCACAATCTCACTAGGGAGATATTTTTGTTTTTCCTTTTCTTTTATTAATACATATTCTTTGTTTAATTTTTCTGCTTCTGGGGAGTTTGCTGGAATAAACTCGATTACTTTATCAGCCTGTCCTTTGTGATTAACTGATTTTGGAACATACAAAACCCTATAAGAGTATCTAAGGTCGTTGTATTCTTCCTGAGGAAGATCCAAGTCAAAGCCGTTAATATAAGATGAAATGTTTTGTGGTAAATCAGAGAACTCTTTAAGCTGATTAGCATGTTCTTCTGTAATAGATGAAAACTGTAGAGAAAACGATAGGTGCTTGTCTATACCCTGAATCCGTGAAGCTGGCGCCGATACTTTCCCTATCAACACC
>NZ_JABUZD010000102.1:0-6985 GCF_014897875.1 Halomonas sp. 3A7M | reverse complement strand
CGGGCCTGTCGGCTATGTCGGCCTGCTGGCGCCGCATCTGGCGCGGTTTTTATGCGGCCATTCCCTGCGCGCGGTCTTGCCCGTTTCGGTGCTGGTCGGTGCGCTTCTTCTCGGGCTCGCCGATATTGCTGCCCGGCTCGTCATTGCGCCGGGGGAACTGCCCGCAGGCTCCGTCATTGCGCTGATCGGCGCCCCTTATCTCATCTATCTTATCCGCCGGAGTATGCGCACATGAGCCATCCGAACCGACAGCTTCATTTCAATTCCTGTATCGATCATCTCGATCTGGCATGGCGCATTGCGGGGGATATGCCGTCCCGTCTTTTCGATATGCGCCAGCTTGAGGAGCGTGCGCAACTGGCCGAGAAAGGGCTGATGGACGCCATGTTCATCGCCGATTTCTACACCTACCGTCCGGGCTTTTCGCTGGAACCCATAGCCCTTCTTTCAGCACTTTCCACGGTGACCAGGCATATCGGGCTGATCGCCTCCGTTTCGACCACCTATAACGAGCCTTATAATCTCGCGCGCATGTTCGCAGGCCTCGACCGCCTCAGCAATGGCCGCGCGGGCTGGAACATGGTGACGACGGCCATCGGCACGGTCGCCGCCAATTACAGCCGCGACGAACATCTCGAACACGATACGCGATACGAGCGTGCCCATGAGGTGATCGAGGTCGTAACCGCGCTGTGGGACAGCCTCGATGAAGATGCGCTCTCCTGTACGCCTGAGGGCATGCTCCACGCCTCACCCGGGAACGTTCCGGCCCTCGATCATCGTGGAAAATGGTTCGAGGTTCAGGGGCCGCTCGACATACCGCGCCCCATACAGGGCAGCCCGGTGCGCATGCAGGCGGGTTCGTCGCAGGCGGGACGGGATTTCGGCGCACGCTGGGCGGAAGTCATCTTCACCGCCCAGCCGGTCCTTTCCATCGCACAGGAATTTTATGCCGATATTCGCCGCCGCATGGCCGCTTTCGGACGCACGCCCGATCAACTCAATATCCTGCCGGGCCTGATGCCGATCGTTGCGAAAACCCGCACGGAGGCCGAAGCCCTTCTGGCGGCGCGACAGGGCGCGGGTGAAAATGCGGGCGCGCGCATGAAGGAAATGGTCGGCATCGACCTTTCGCAATTGCCGCCCGACGAGCCGATCCCTCTCGATCTGCTGCCCGAGCAGGGATTCACCAACGGAATGCGTGGAAGATCGGATCTTTATCTCGACATGATCCGCAAGCATCGCCTGACCCCGCGTCAGGTGCTGCAACAGGGCGCGCATCTGGCTTTCGCTGGAACGCCGCTTGAGACGGCCGACCTCATCAGCGAATGGTTTACGGGCTTTGCCTGCGACGGCTTCACGCTGATGTGGCCTTCTCTTGAGGCGAATATCCTGTTTGTCGAAGAAGTGGTCCCCATCCTGCAACGGCGCGGTTTCTATCGCACCCGCTATGCGGGAACGACGCTGCGCGACCATTTCGGTCTGGCGCGCCCCGACAACCGGCGCTTCGCTGCAAAGGGACATTGAAAATATGAAACAGCTTCATTTCAATTATATTCTCGGGCCGGAAAGTCTCGCCGCGGTGGATGGCGTTTCCGCGCGTCCCGGCGCTCTCCAAACTCTCCTGACACTGGCGAAACGCGCCGAATCGGGCGGGATCGACGCGCTCGTCTTCAGGGATGCGAACAATGCGGGCCTGGTGCGGGAAGGATGTGCATTCCTTCCATACGAGCCGTTTACGGCTTTTGCGGCGCTGGCGGCTGCAACCGATCGCATCGGTCTTGCCGCCGCCGTCTCCCCGCGCACCAGCCAGCCCTATAACGTTGCGCGGCGGCTTGCGACCATCGATCATATCAGCCGGGGCAGGGCTGGCTGGCACATCACGCCGTCGGCAGATCAGCAACAGGAGCAATATGGCGATTTGAGCCGTCCGCCTGTCGAGGCCGTTGCCGCACGGGATGCGGAATTTCTCGAAGTGGTCCACCAGTTATGGGATAGCTGGTCCCCGGATGCCATCGTCATACGTTCTGACGGGCGAGTGAAAGTCAACGGAGAGGGGAACGGCCCCATCGACCATCGTGGACACTATTTTTCGGTCAAGGGGCCGCTGGACGTTCCGCGCCCGCCGCAGGGCAGGCCGGTCTTGTTTCACAGCGTGGTGACGGAGGATGACATGGATATGGCGGCGCGCTTTGCCGATGTCGTGATTGCCGAGGCGATGGACCTCGAAGCGACCGCAAAATTCGCGGACGAGATGAGCCTCCGCCTGAAAAGCCATGCAAGGGATCGCGCAGACGTGCGGATCATGCCCGTTCTAGGTTCTACCAACACCTGCACCGCGGAAGCTGTGACCGAGAGGATCACCCAGTGGCATGGTGCTGGAATCATTGACGGCTTCAGCCTTGCCGGAACATGCCTGAACGGTTTTATAGACGAGGTCATGCCGCTTTTGCGGCAGGCCGGTATGTTACCGGAAAAGACAGGCCCATCCACCTTGCGTGAGAGGCTCGGTCTGAAAAATTTATACATGGAATAGGTGCACGATCCGGTCCCGGTACCCTCCGCCTGATCCCCTGGCCGATGGGTGTACATAATCTTGCGAAATTACACTCCGACACGCAGCTCTTCCAGAGTCTGTCTGGTTCATTATGACCCAGACAGACTCTGGGTTCTTTTGTTTTCGTTTTTCTTTTCGGGAAAACGGGTTCCACTTTTCCCAGTCTTTCCGTTTACGACCGAAATACACGCCCCTTGCTTCGTATATGTGAGACACGAGGGCGATCATGCAGCGACGGCGGCTGCGCTTGAAGCATGGCCCTTTTCCGTTTCCAAATTTGCCGGTCTCGTTAAATCTTCAGCGCCAGTGAGCGCGCATTGTTGATGTGGACCGTTATCGCATCCATTGCCAATTGCGGAGTGCGCGTTTCAATGGCTTCCAGCACTTTCAGATGCTCTTCCATGACAGGAATGACGCGGCCAGCGATGCGAAAACGCTCCTGATTGATGAGACGCATCTTGATATTGTTGGTCTGATATTTACGCCAAATGATTTCGTTGTTCAGCGAACCGATGATCGTATCGTGCAGGTTCCAGTCGATATGTTCCCTGCGCAGGGACAGCAAGATTTCCGCTGACGCCTCCTGACAGAAAACAGCGACAACTTCCCGCTCAATGAAAAGACGAAATTGAAATGCCTCACGAATGAGATTGAGGTCGACATGCGCGATCTGTAAACCGCGTTGTGGCACCGTCTTGATAAGGCCCTCCACCTCCAAGCGAGGAATAAGCTCCCGTATCGCGCCGAGCGGAAGCCCTGTTATACTGACAAGTTGCCGTTGCGAAACGAACTGGCCGGGATGAAAATCGCCCGCCAGCAAGAGTTTGATGAAACTCTCATATGCCCGATGTCTTGACTGGACTGTCGCGGTCTTATCACTCACTCACGCTTCTCCTGCGGATCGCCAAACATGCACGTCGGCAAAAAATACCTGCCGCCCCATTCAAACCTTGTGCGCAGTAGCCGATTATTCCATACACACAGCATGACATGTTAACGCTAAATCAAACATAGCACAGGTCTGAGTCAGTTTGGCAAACCCATTGAAGAGACTTTTTATATCGTTTTGATCAGCGAGCCTATTTTCCGGTCTGTCTCCTGCAGCAGGATGAAGGCTTCGAATTTGACATCGTGGAACCTTGAGATCTCTCCGCCCTACGGCTCGGGGATTTCCTTGAGGTGGAAAAGTTACCCCAACTGCATTATGCCGGCGGTGAGGGTATCTGATTAAGCTGCTTCCTGCAAAAGTTTAGCAAACACCTCTGCGGGTGTCTTAAATCCAAGACACTTGCGCGGGGTCGCATTGAGCTTATGGGCGAGGGCGGTTAACTGAGCCTGGCTGACCTGCGCCAGATCCGTATTGCTGGGTAAATACCGTCGGATGCGCTTGTTGATGTTCTCAATAGTGCATTTTTGCCAGGGTGAATTTGGATCACAAAACCAGCTTCTTGCCCCCATTCCATCCTCCAAAGCCCTATAACCCATAAACTCGGAACCACGATCAAAGGTAAAACTGCGGCGTGCATGATAAGGCAGCGCTGCAAAGGCCTGAATGATTTTGTTCATGATAGGCTTTGAGTGCCGACTGCTGTTTTTAATGATGACGAAGTAACGACTTTTGCGTTCAACAAGTGTCATGACATTGGCTTCTCCGAGGTCACGATCAAAGATGATCAAATCACCCTCCCAATTGCCGAATTGCAGACGATTGCCAATAAAATCAGGACGTTGATGAATGCGAAACGCTTCTGGAATGCGGGAGCTGCGCGATCTTCTGGTGCCGCGTGGGCAGCGCTTTGTGCGCATCTCGGCCAGATGCTCATACAGCTTTAACCCATATTCTTCCTTTGAGTAAATGAAGCGATAGATCGTTTCTGCGCATAGACGTATCGCGCTCAGACCATGGCTAATCAGTCGGCCGCAGATCTGCTCTGGTGACCAGTGTGCTTCCAATTGTTCAATGACGAACTTGCGCAGCTCTGGGTAACGTCTGAGCTTGCGCAACCGCGTTCTGCGGTCTTTGCTGATGTTGTCGGCAAAAACACTATGATAGCCATTATAGTCTGGAATCTCGGCATCCCAAAAGCTGTTGCGCTTGATCTCGCGATAGATCGTCGAGCGATGACGGCCCATCAGCCGCGCAATATCGCCGAGAGGGAGTTTAAGCTGTTTCAGCTCAAATAACCGGCGACGTTCCGCCAATGTGATCTGTGAGTAGCAATTCGACATCCAATTTCCTCCATGGCTAACCACATGAATTCATTGGCATGTTGCAGTTTAAAATAGAATGTACCCCGGTTATATAATGTGTTTTGGCAAGTTAGGGATACGCTATCTCCAGCAAGATAGAGATGCGACAGGTGCTGACGTTCAGCCCCCATTCCGAGAGGCTGGTCAGAGTTGCAAGCGAGGAATGGGGGCGGGTCGATAGGTGCCCTTCGGCTTTAGCTCTGAGAGTGCCAAATGTCATTGATCTGGCCATTTCACTCCGTCGCAGCCAACCGAGCCAACGCTTTTTCCCGGCGCGCAATAACGTCAGGATCGTTCATGTAAGCGGTGCGCGATTTGCGCTCGCGCTTCTGATACCCGTTCCCGACACTGCCATCAGGCACGCCAAACAAATGGTTCGTCTGACCTGTGCGACGGGGACCGCTCTGGCTGCGTTGCAGTTCCCGGCCTGCCTGCATCTCGGCCACAATCGAAAGCATGTCATCCAGTCGCTTGTTCTCGACAACAGGCGAGCGATGAACAGAACGAAGCTTGTCGAATGTTCTGTAGGGCAGGGTGTCCGTACCATACATGATCTCCAGACGGCCATCCGGATAGTCGCAGACAATCACCTTTTGTCGAGCCAGCCGCTTTGCAAACTCCGTCGGCTCCAGGATGAACAGCACCTTGTCGTAACGCAGTGTCAGTGTTTGCGACAGTGTCCGTACTTCCTTCCGGCACATCGCACCATCGATGTTCTCATGCGCGGCCAGCGGTCGATGCATATCCTTAGGATTGCGCGGCTCCTTGCCAAAACGAGCATTGAAGTCTGCAATATATTCCGGCGTGTGAGGTCAGGCTGAAGCGCGACTTTTCGGTTTGAGTTTACGCAAAACGATGTCTGTTTGCGAAGAGTTTCTGCCGAAAGACTTCTGCAGGTGTTTTGTACCCTAAACATTTGCGCGGTGTATTGTTGAGGCGATGACAGATGAATGCGAGGTCTCGATCACTGAGGGTAAGTGGATCAAGGTCTCGGGGGAGCCAACGTCTTGTGCGGGGTCGGTTCCGGCTGGGGGCGAAATGACACCCTAAGCGGCACACAGCAACGATGAGGCGATTGCGGACTTACTCAAGCTTGGCCGCGTTTCTCTGCGAGCCAAAGTTTCAGCAGCCCAGCGACCCGCCCAAGGTCGCCGTTGACCTTGGCCAAGTCCGCAACGGCGGCCAGGTCAACGACCGACCTTATTGGGGTGTTCAACCCAAGGGCGCGCAGGTAGCCCGAACGGGACATGCCCGCTTCTTCGGCGCGCTCTGTGATGGTCGCTTTCTCGTCGTCTGTCACCCACACCTCTATCGGCTTACCGCGCCGCCGAGGCTGGGCCTTTTCTTTGGTGTTCTCTGGCATTGCCTGCGCTCCTGTTGTTGCTTTTCGCTCTTAGACGCGGCAGCGGCTGTGGGCCTCGCAGAGCAAGATACCGTTGAGCCGAAGGCGAATAAGGGGCGGTGTTGGATGGGGACGGGCTTGCCCGTACCCGTACAACACATATCTTGCCGTCTAGTTCTATGCAATTGTATGCGACAGTAGCTAAACGATCCACCCAGAACCGGCCCAAAGGCCGGAAAAGCCGACGAATCGCATAGAATCGCATATCATCGCGTACAATCGCATTAAATGGCTTGCTCAATCGCATAGAATCGCGTACAGTCGCACTCAATCGCACTGATTCGCGCAGAATCGCATTAGCGTGTATGATGGGCCGTCCGCGATTGAGTCGCGGCGGTCAATAGGAGGAAACAGGCATGGCAGACACGCCTAGCAGCAAGCCCCGCCGGGGCGCGGGACGTGTCGCGTTTCTGGCTCGCCTCGATCAGTTCAAGACGCTGATCGAGGCCGGTAACGAACAGCGCACGGTCTATGACGACTGCGGCGGCGAGGATGAACTAGGTATCAGCTACTCCCAGTTCAACCGTTACGTCGTCCGGTACATCACGGGAGCAAAAGACGATGGACACCAAAGGAAAGGCGCAGGGCAAATCACCCCGCAAAGCCCCTCCCCGGCCGCTACAGGGGCCGCAGGAGGACAAGCAGGGGGCAAGCCTGCCCCAGCAGCTAAACCCGGCTCAAAACGCCCCGGATTCGAGCACAACCCAAACAGCGGAAATAACCGCGACGACCTTATCAGTTAGCGCGGAAAACCTCGTACTTTTAGTGCGAGGATG
>NZ_JABUZD010000099.1:0-2746 GCF_014897875.1 Halomonas sp. 3A7M | reverse complement strand
GGCCACTTGGCCGCATCATGAAGGGCTTAGAGCGGAGTAAGTTGGCTTTGTGAACCCAGCAGGCGGTCTTCAGCGGGCTAAAGCTGGGCGCTCAAGTGGCTATATGCCGATATTAATATTACTCAGCCGGATGACCGGCTGGGTAAATGAATAAGGACAACAGGCAGTGGAAACGGCTCGAAATCGGGTTTTTCTACAGCCTCGTTAGAGCGCTTTGGAAACCATGGTGAGTAATTTAGACTTGGCTCTGCTAGCCAATCATCCTGAACTACTGCCAGCACTTCGAGAAATGTTTGAGTGCGGATGGCCGGAGTATTACGGTGCGCGCGGCAGGGGAAACGCTGAAGAAGACCTGCTGGCATATTCCAATCACAATAAACTTCCTATTGGGGTCGTTGCGATGCAGGATGGTTCTGCGCTTGGTATCGCGGTATTGAAGGCTGGATGGGTGGCGGCATGGTACTCCCTCAGTACCGGCGTCGTGGAATTGGCGCAACATTGACTGTTGAGCTTGAAAGCATCGCACGCAAGCTGGGGTACAAAAAAATCTACTCCGGCACAAGCACAGCAAACAGCCTTCTGGAGCGAAGTGGCTGGTCGTATATCGAAACCGTGCTTTACGGAGGGGATAACGTATCCATCTATGAGAAAGCGCTCTAACTCAGGCGTTGAGGCTGTAGAAAGGGGCAGGGCCAGTGGCAGTTATAGTGCCTAGTGCATACTATTGAGACGTTAGCGAATTATGGTTATTTGGCTGAATGCCGATATTAAGACGGCTCAGTCTGGTTAAGCGTTTGCCCCACCTTCCAAGAAGATAGTTGAGTATACACATGGCCTTTATCACACCTATCACCCTTACTGCGCATGGCGTAACGCTCGAGCCGCTTTCACTCAATCACGAAGCCGGTTTGCGCGCCGCCGCTGCGGATGGCGAGTTGTGGAATCTGCGTATTACCTCGGTGCCAACGCCCGATGAGACACGCAACTATATTAATGCCGCCTTAAAAAGCCGCGAGGAAGGCCATCGCTTTGCTTTCGCCGTGATTGAAGAGGCGAGTGGTATGGTGCTTGGCACCACGAGTTACCATGATATTCTGCCCAACGTAAAACGCGTTGAAATTGGCTACACATGGTACGCCAAACGGGTTCAGCGCACGCATGTCAACACCACCTGCAAGCTACTGCTATTGACTCACGCTTTCGACACACTGGGCTGTAACGTGGTCGGCTGGCGTACCGACAACTTCAACTTCGCCAGCCAACGTGCGATCGAGCGCCTAGGCGCAAAGAAAGATGGCGTAATCCGTGGCCATGCGCTGCGCCGCGATGGGACCATTCGCGATACAGTGATGTATAGCCTGAGCAGGGGCGAGTGGCCAGAGGTGTGCTCACATCTCAACTATCTGATAAGCCGATCCTGCGCACAGTGAGGTTTATGGTGAGAGACTGGAATGAATCGCTTCTAAGGTTAACCTGACGCTACAACTAGGCTAAGCAGCATCGATTGCTATGTCCGGATGCCCTTTAGTGCCAAGCCTCGCAACTTTATCAACGCCGCTACGCGATGCGGCTGAAACCGAGGGGTAGGTTAATGAAAGCTACCAGCGAATTTATCGCAAACCTTAGCGACGTATTCGCACTGTTTGGTGAAATCCAAACTAAGCGCATGTTTGGCGGATATGGCGTTTATCGCGATGGTCTTATGTTTGCGCTAGTCGCCGATGATGTTCTTTACCTTAAAGTCGACGAACGTTCGGTAGGCTCTTTTATCGAGCTGGGAATGGAGCAGTTTGAATATGAGAAGAGCGGCAAAAGGGTGAAAATGACTTACTATGCTGCCCCCGAGGAGATATTTGAAGATCCTGAACATGCTAAAGAGTGGGCTGACCGTGCTTATAAAGCGGCGTTGCGGCAAAAAGCTCGTTGACGCAGAGCTAACGAGGGCAGTCATTTTAGACTGCCCGGCGGCTACTCAAAGCAAAGATTTATGCGTTGCTAGCCAAATCCACTGCTAGCAATCCGGCATTTTTAAGCGCATTAGCAACTGATCTCTGATGCCTTTCATCTCCAAATTCTTGGTACTCTGACGTTATTTCATGAAATGACTCGACGCCCAAGTATCTGCCCAGTGTTTTAATATGCGGCCCGAGATGATTCATATGCTCACGTTCACCTCCTGGCCCAAAGCCAAACTCTCCGCATGAAGAGACTAAAATAAGAGTCTTCCCAGACAAAAGTGGCTCTATAGGATGGTCGCCACGAGCCAAATCAAAGCTAAATGTTTTATTTATACGCATTACCTGGTCGAACCACGCTTTAAGAGGGGCAGGCATGCCGTAGTTGTACATAGGTGAAGATATTAAGATGACATCCGCTTGTGCTAACTCGCTAAATAGCTGATCGGATAACGCTAGTTTTTTACGTTGCTCAGAGCTTTTCCGCTCATCGGGTGTGAAAACGGCACCTATCCAGTCTTGGTCAATAAAAGCAGGTGGGTTCAAGCCAATGTCACGATAAATGTAATTATCTGCACTGTTAGCAGATTTCCATTTATCAACAAACTGCATAGCAATACGTTTTGATATTGAGTTGTGGTCAGGGTTTGGGTTTGTCGCTTTACGTACGCTAGCGTCTATATGAAGTAATGTGCGCATGATGGCCTCAGCAGATAGCGGTGTGGAGTGGCTATGCTGCCCTTTTGCCGTAAGCGTCCATTCCGCGACGTTCTGCCACCCCGCTAAAATTC
>NZ_JABUZD010000101.1:0-10316 GCF_014897875.1 Halomonas sp. 3A7M | reverse complement strand
GGCAGCGGATGCGTACTTTACGGATTCGCTGCCGTCTTGGCAAGGGCTATTGGAAAATAAATTGAAATAAAAAAAGCGGCAGGTTTTGTTCTAAGAACAAGCCTGCCGCAAACCACCGATCAGTCCCCTGACCAGAGAGTGCTCAGTTAAGCCTACAGATGAATCTGCTTTTGCAGAATAACCACTCCTATTGAGCTAAATCTCAAAAGCTTAAATCTCAAAGCCCAAGCCAAAATCTTCGCTCGACATCGCCATAAGGCTTCCCGCACCCGCTTGAATCATCTGAGCATGTGCTTTAGTACGCGGCAGCAGGCGCTGGTAATAGAAACGAGCAGTATTCAACTTGGCCGCATAAAACGCCTTATCGTCACCCTCTAATTCCACCAACGACTGCTTAGCTGCGCGGGCAAAAAGGTACGCCAAGGTGACATAGCCGGAGTACATGAGGTAGTCGACGCTGGCCGCCCCCACTTCTTCACGGTCTTGCATGGCTTTCATACCCACGCCCATCGTTAGCTCGCCCCACTCAGCATTCAGCTTCGCTAGCGGCTCAACAAACTCTTTTAGAGCAGGGTTATCAGCTTCCGTCTTACAGAACTTATGAATCTCTTTGGTGAATACTTTTAGCGATTCACCCTGGCTCATCAACACCTTTCGGCCAAGCAGGTCTAACGCCTGAATGCCGGTAGTACCTTCATAGAGACGGGTAATACGCGCATCACGCACCAGCTGCTCCATCCCCCACTCTTTAATGAAGCCGTGCCCACCAAAAATCTGCACGCCTTCATTGGTGCACTCAAAACCAACTTCAGTGAGAAACGCTTTCACGATAGGCGTTAATAGACCAAGCAGAGTTTCAGCCCGCTCTTTCTCTTCGCCAGGCTTACCGTGTTCAACGATATCTAGCATTTGAGCGGTGTATAGCACCAGCATGCGACCACCCTCGGCGAACGCCTTCTGGGTTAGCAGCATACGGCGCACATCCGGATGAACAATAATCGGGTCTGCTGCTTTCTCAGGCGCTTGAGCACCAGAAAGGGCACGCATTTGTAACCGGTCACGAGCGTAACTGAGCGAGTTTTGGAAACTGGCTTCAATTAAGCCTAAACCTTGAATGCCCACCCCAAGACGTGCGGCATTCATCATAGTGAACATGCACGCTAAGCCTTTGTTAGGCGCTCCAACTAAATAGCCCGTCGCACCATCAAAGTTCATCACACAAGTCGCATTACCGTGGATGCCCATTTTGTGCTCAAGCGAGCCACAGGAAACGCCATTACGATCGCCGGGATTGCCTTGAGCATCTGGCATAAACTTAGGCACAACAAATAGAGAAATACCCTTCGAGCCCTCAGGAGCGCCAGGCAATTTGGCTAATACGAGGTGCACAATGTTTTCTGCCAGATTATGGTCGCCAGCAGAAATAAAGATCTTAGTACCCGTAATGGCGTAGGCACCACTTTCATTAGGCACCGCACGCGTCTTAATTAACCCGAGGTCAGTACCACAGTGCGGCTCGGTGAGACACATGGTGCCCGTCCAAACGCCTTCAACCAGCTTGGTAAGGTAGGTTTCCTTTTGCTCATCAGTACCATGGTGCCGAAGTGCATCGGCAGCACCATGGGAAAGCCCTGGATACATACCCCACGCTAAGTTAGTTGCGCAGATCATTTCAGACAGCATCATCGCCAATGATGGCGGAAGACCTTGGCCGCCTTGTTCAGGATCTGCTGCTAGGCTTGGCCAGCCACCTTCAACATATTGCTGATACGCTTCTTTAAAACCTTGCGGCGCTTTAACTTCGCCACCTTCTAACAAGCACCCCTCTTCATCGCCACTTTGATTGAGCGGAAGC
Source organism: Halomonas sp. 3A7M (assembly GCF_014897875.1). Lineage (NCBI taxonomy): Bacteria > Pseudomonadati > Pseudomonadota > Gammaproteobacteria > Oceanospirillales > Halomonadaceae > Halomonas > Halomonas sp. 3A7M. The sequence goes on along the minus strand of NZ_JABUZD010000101.1, from coordinate 8,461 downwards.
AGCACATCACGGGCAAAGCGCGCGCCCTCTTCAAGAATCGCATTCACGACGTCTGGAGACGCTTCATCACCACAGGGTAGCGCTGCATAGTGGCTGGGATAGTCAAACATTTCGTCCATAACGAAACGCATATCACGTAAGGGGGCTTGATAGCTGGGCATGTCACTTCTCCTGAGCTGGGGGCTGAAAGCGGCTTACATTTTTAGTACGGCTGGGATTTCAAAAAAGCCGCTTTCAAACACATGTTTGAAAACTAGCGCGCAGCCGCACCATAGTCAAGCGGTCGTTTGAATATAACACCCAAAACCGCTACAACTTTGGTCGACTAACCGGTAAAAAATTGATCTATAAACAAAAAAACCTGCCAGCAAAAGTGCTGGCAGGTTATCAGACACTACTAATTTTCCAGCCTATTTACTGCATTCGAATGCCGCCATCCAGCCGAATCACTTCACCATTCAACATTGGGTTAGTAATAATCTGCTCGGCCAACTGAGCAAACTCATCTGGCTTACCCAACCGCTTGGGGAAAGGCACCGCAGCGGCTAAGGCTTGAGCCGCCTCGTCAGGAATCTCACTCATCATGGGCGTTTCAAAAACGCCAGGCGCAATCGCCATAACGCGAATAGCATGACGCGATAGCTCTCTAGCAGCAGGCAAACTCATTCCCACAACACCGGCTTTCGACGCACTGTAAGCACACTGCCCCACCTGCCCATCGAATGCCGCGATAGAAGCCGTATTAATAATTACGCCCCGCTCACCGCTCTCATTGGGGGTATTTTTGGCCATGGCGGCGGCCGCCAAACGCATCACATTAAACGTACCCACTAAATTAATATTGATCGTTTTTGCATAGCTTTCCAGGTCTGCGGGATTGCCATTACGGTCAACCAGTTTGGCCACGCTTACTACGCCAGCACAGTGAATAACACCTGAAAGGCCGCTGTCACCTCCCAGTGCAATCGCTTCGTCAATCGCCTGCTGCATTTGCTCGGCAGAGGTGATATCAGCTATGCAGGCCACTGCACGATCACCTAAGCGTTTAGCATGCTCCAACACGCTATTATTCATGTCACACAACACAACGCTTCCACCAGCCGCTATTAGGCGCTCTGCTGTTGCCGCGCCCAGCCCTGAAGCAGCACCAGTAATTAAAAACGTACAATCCTTCACCTGCATTTCAACTTTCCTTTGATTATTTGTCGTTGCGTGCTTGCTCAGTCGCTTGGGCACGAAGTTTGAAGCGCTGAATCTTGCCGCTAGGCGTTTTGGGCAGCTCATCGACGAATTCGATAACCCTGGGGAACGCATGAGTAGAAAGACGCTCACGCACTTGCTGGCGGATCTCATCAGCAAGCGTTTCACTAGCCTCATACCCATCACGCAGCACGATATAAGATTTAATAACCTCGCCACGAATCTCGTCTGGCTGGCCAACTGCTGCCGATTCGGCAACCGCAGGGTGAGTCATGACACTGTTTTCAACATCCGTAGGGCCAACTCGGTAGCCTGCGGTGGTAATAATGTCGTCATCGCGTCCGGCAAATTGAAACGAGCCGTCTTCATTGCGGATAACGACATCGCCAGTTAGGTAGTAACCGTTCACAAAGGGGTCTTTTTCTTGCCAGGTATACCCTTGGAAGAAGTGGGCGGGTGAGTTTTTGATATCAACTGCAAGCACACCCGGTTCACCGGGCGGCAGTTCGTTATACTCGGCGTCCAAGATAGCCAAGCGGTAGCCCGGCATTGGCACACCCATCGCTCCCACATGTTTAGGGTGATCAAGGGAGTGATGGTTATTACAGGTCATGCCGGTTTCTGTTTGACCATAGTGATCCATGACCGGACAACCTAACGACTTCTCCACCCAGGTCACTACTTCTGTGTTTAGGGGCTCACCTGCAGAGCTTGCCGCGCGAAGCTCTAGAGTTTGATGGGCATCATCGAACAGTCCTGACGCTTTCATTAAGCGATATGCCGTGGGCGCCGCGGCGAAGTTAGTAATATGGTGGCGCTTCATGAAAGCCAAGGCACCTTCTGCACTGAAACCTGCCTCGCAGAAGTGCGTGGTAACACCGAGCAGCAGCGGCCCAGTAATCGCGTAATAAAGCCCATATGCCCAACCCGGGTCAGCCATATTCCAAAAGCGATCATCGTCGCGAAGATCGACTGCCAGTTCCATATAGAGAGCAAACGCTGTCATACCGGAAAGCGGCACAGCCACTCCCTTTGGCTTGCCTACCGTGCCCGACGTAAACATCTGAAGAAAAGGTTTTTCAGGGGCAAGACGAGGTGGCTTTTCGCTCATTGACGTATGCGTCAACGCAGCCTGCCAATCATGATCATTAGGATGCTCGCTAGTAGCCCCGCCTACTGCCAAAACAGGCGGGCACTGGCTAAGCCCATCAAACTTAAAGCGATTAGCATGATCGGTAATAACCAGCTTGGTGTCAGCGCGCCCCAGGCGATAATCCACCGCATCAGGACCGAACGCGGTAAATAACGGCTGATAAACCGCACCAATTCGCCAGGTGGCAAGAACCGCCACTAACAGCGCTGCTGAGCGCGGCAGCATGCAGGCAATACGGTCCCCTTCTCCAAGTCCTTGGGCCTTAAACCAGCCAGCAAGTTTGCCACTCTGCTCGTCTAGTTCTGCATACGTCAGCGTATGGGTTTGTCCATTGATATCTTCCTGCACGAGCGCAAGCACATCACCTCGCCCCTGGCGTACATGACGACCGCAGCATGCCTCAAAGGCATTAAGGCAACCATCCTGGTGGTCGTCCAGCCTGGCAATCATGGTGTCAACCGTAAAGCCTTCCAGGAAGGTGGAATATGTGGGTAGTGACGCTGATGTTGCTGTCATGATGGCTCTCTTATGTTGTTAGTCGTGAGCAGTTGTACGCAAACAGACAGGCCAGGTTTCGACTTTACGTTTTATTGTTGTCCGTTTACGTTAACGGAAACCTTGCAATTAAACTAACGCTAAAAGCATTTGCGCGGGAGCGCAAGCAATCAGCGCCGTAAACAGATTAGACGTTGGTCGAGAAGGGGGTATTAACGGGCCATAATCATCGCGACCAGTTCATCGGCTAGATCATCGGGTGTGCGCGGCCCACTCGGGTCGTACCAGCGCACCGTCCAATTCAGTGCGCCTAATATAAACCGCGACACCAGAAAGCGGTCACCGTGAATGAGTTCAGCTGCCAGCGCATCGTCGATAACTTCGACCCACAGTGCTTCGTAGGCATCCCGCAGGTGGCTTAAATGGGCACTCGCATCTGGATCTAACCGTCGCCATTCAAATAACGCGACCACATGGGCATTGCGATCAGCGAAAAGCGTCTCTAAGTGCGCTCGGGCCATAGCATGCAGACGCGCCTCAGGGTCATTGTCGCACTCTTGAAGCGCTGCTTTAGCAATGCTAAGAGCATTCTGGGTACCCTCCTCTATTACCGCAGCTAAGATTTCCTGCTTATCTTTGAAGTGATGGAACAAGCTGCCAGACTTGATACCCATTTCTTGCGCCAGCATACGCACCGTGGTGCGATCAAAGCCTTCTTGGACGAATAGCTGAGCCGCTAAACGTGTCAATTCCTTGCGGCGAGGGGAAGCATTCATTACATTCATGTCATTTACACTAGCGCTTGCTTGGTTACTTAGGAGAAGACCACAGCCCCGCCAACGGGTCAACGCATCACTAAGCTTACAGCAAGATAATCACAAGAAATCCGACAGGAGACGCACAAATGAGTAATGCCACCGAGGTTGTATTTTTAGCTGCCACCCGCACGCCAATGGGCGGCATGATGGGTAGTCTTTCCAGCATGACGGCTCCCGAACTTGCGGCCGTTGCAATCCGCGCTGCCATAGAGCGAGCGGGTATCGAAGCATCCGTTATTGAAGAAGGCATCATGGGTTGTGTACTACCCGCCGGCGTAAAACAAGGGCCAGCCCGCCAGGCCATGCGTCAGGCTGGCATTCCCGATGCCAATGGTGCGACTACGATCAATAAACTGTGTGGTTCTGGCATGAAAGCCACCATGCTAGCCCACGATTTGATCAAAGCCGGGACGGGGGAAGTGCTGCTCGCTGGCGGCATGGAATCGATGTCTAATGCCCCACACGTACTCACTAAAGCGCGTGGCGGTTACCGTCTAGGTCATGGCGAGCTAAAGGACCACATGTTCCTTGACGGCTTAGAAGATGCCGAAACCGGCAAATTGATGGGCGTTTTCGCTCAGGATGTTGCCTCAGAGCGTGGCTACACGCGCGCGCGTCTGGATGACTTTGCCATTGCATCCCTAGAGCGCGCTATGGACGCTACCAATAACGGCCACTTAGCGGCAGAAATGGCACCGGTAACAGTCACCAGCCGCCAAGGTGAAACGCTGGTCGAGCATGATGAACAGCCCTTCCAAGCGAAGCTAGATAAAATTCGCCAGCTGCGCCCGGCGTTTGCCAAAGACGGTACTATTACTGCTGCCAATGCTAGCTCAATTTCCGACGGTGCATCCGCACTTATTTTGGCCAGCCATGAAGCCGCTAAGCGCCATGGTGTAAAGCCACTAGCCAAAATGCTTGGCCATACCACCCACTCCCGCCATCCAAGTGAATTCACCATTGCGCCAGTCGGTGCCATTGAAAAGCTGATGAAAAAGCTTGGCTGGGGCGTTAACGACGTTGATCTGTTTGAGATTAACGAAGCATTCGCGGTCGTTACGTTAATGGCGATGGATGACTTGGGACTCCCCCACGAGAAAGTCAACGTGTTTGGCGGCGCTTGTGCCCAAGGGCACCCAATTGGCTCAACAGGTTCACGCGTCATTGCGACGCTTATTCACGCCCTACGCACCAAAGGCGGCAAACGTGGTATTGCCAGCCTGTGCATTGGTGGTGGCGAAGCCACCGCTGTGGCTGTTGAACTAATCGACTAATATAATCAACCCATCCGCGCCTTGCCATACTGATCATGCCAAGGCGCGTTTATCCTCCCTATCGCCATACTTTTCTGAAGTGGCCAATGTCTGCCAGTCCAATGACTTGAGCGCCTCTGTAGCTTCACTAATATCATCATGATTATTGCTAAGCTGATCCTCAGCCATGCGAAATTGACCAGCATATTCACGCATTTTCAGAGCTTCTTGAGTTAGTCCTTCAGCACTTTGTGCCGCGTGATTGACCAGCTTCAGCGTATCTTGGGTTGTCATATCAATTTGCGTGACCGCCCTGTTCACTTCCTCAATACCACGACGCTGCTCTTCCGACGCGCTGGCTATCCTTGCCATCAACTGCTCTACCTGAGTGGCCGACTGCATAATATCGCGCGTATGCTCACCCGCTTGCTGAGATAACTCACTCCCCTCCTCAACACTCTGGCGAGATGCTTCAATACGCGACCGAATCTCATGTGCCGCATCAGCACTGCGCGTTGCTAACGCCCGCACTTCGCTGGCCACCACCGCAAAGCCACGCCCGTGCTCACCCGCACGCGCTGCCTCAACAGAAGCATTCAAAGCCAGAATATTCGTTTGGAAGGCAATACTTTCAATCATGGAAATAATGCTCTGTATTTCTTCGGAGTGCTTGTTAATGGCCTGCATAGTCGCTATGAACTGGGCAATCACTTGATCACCTTGCTGCGCTTTATGAGCGACACCCGTCGTCGCTTGACTCACATGCGCCGCACTTTCTGCATTCTGATTTACGGTTGCGGTTAACTGCTTGAGGCTTGCCGCCATTTGTACGAGCGCGGCTACTTGCGAGTCAGTTTGCCCCGCCAATTGTTGGCTTTGAGCTGCCATCACTTGGCTATCGGTATAAACCTGTTGGCTACTGTTGTTAAGATGGTTCACCGTCGACGTTAGCGAATGCTGCATATTTGCCAATTCGCTAAACAACAGACCAATTTCATTCGCGGCATGGGCGTCGACTGGCGTTGATAAATCGCCCTTGGCGATGCGTTTAAAGTGCTGCGTTATTACACGCAAAGGCTGCAAAACATTGTTACGCACGCCCCATACCACTAACGCGATGACCAGCATTGCCACAACAACAACGCCAAGCACTCCCCAAAATAGTAGCGACGATACTTTTTGAAAGCGATCAAGCAGCCCAGCGCCACGGGCGACCGAGTAAGCGTAGAAGGCTTCCGCAGCAGTCACAAACTGCTGACTACTCTCATCCACGCGAGACTCGCCAGATAGGAAGCCTCGAACATCGCGCTCTTCCAGCATCATCATTTGCAAACTTAAATTATTATTAACCAGTGAGTGGAAATCATTCGCCAACTGATCCACAAGCTCAAGCCGCTCATCCTCAGCAAAACTTGAGTGGAAAGCGTTAAAGCGGGCTGACGCCGTACTCAACAAGCTCCCCGCTTCCTCTAACAAAGGTTCTGGACGCTCAAAAGAGGGAGTACGAATTAGCTCAGCAGCTCGGTTCATTTGTATACGAGCACGCAGCAGCTGGGTATAGGCCCCGTTAAGCTCACGTACCTGATTCATATCTCGTTGCTGCAGCGACGTAAACGCCTCACGGCCAAAGTGATTGGCAAATAACCCCAACCCACCAATCGCCAATATGAGGCAGGTGAAGGTCACTAACACCAGCGCCCAGCTCGCTTTAACGCTTAAACTATTCACCATACGCATAAATTCTTTCAACCACGTGGCTGATCATGAGCATGCAGGGACAGCCATAGCTGCAGACGCCGACGAATCTCCAGTAGCGCTTGCTCGTATGCATCTAATTTACTAATTAGCCTCGGATCACGAATATCCCAGAAGAGCACTTCTCTGGCGCGCCCTTGCCAGTCTCTGCAAACCTGTTGCGCCTTATCGCAAAGTACAATGACAAAGTCGAAGTAGTCGTCCTCAAACTCATCCAGTGACTTACTACGCAACCCTTCCGTAGCAAGGCCTTGTTTATGCAGTGCCTCTAACGTTAGCGCATGGGGTTCATCTGGCTCGGAACCTGCGCTAAAAGCATCAAAGCGATCACTGGCCATCTGGCGAAGCAGCGCTTCTCCCATCAAAGACCGTGCGGAATTGGCATTACAAAGGAACAGCACGCGGCGCTTTGGCATAAATAAATGACCTCTTGATGGGTGTAATTTCAGCAATTTACGCCTTCAAGATGACGTCATTATTGCAGCCTGCTAGTTACCGGTACAAATATACGAAAAAACATATATGATAACGATCATTAACCACTTCTTCGGCATAAAAGGAGCACCACCAATGGCATTGCTTGACGATTTACCCAACGTAGACAGCAGTCTGTTTGAAGCTCCCAATTATGAAACGTTGAGGCTTCCCTCGAGTGACCAGCCTGCCTCCAAAATCCTGCTGCTTTACGGTTCATTACGCGAGCGTTCATTCAGCCGCTTAGCCGTTGAAGAAGCCGCCCGGCTACTCAATGCAATGGGGGCAAGTACAAAGATTTTTGATCCGCGTGGCCTACCCCTGCCGGATGCGGAAGATGCGAGCCACCCTAAAGTGGATGAGCTGCGTACACTGGCACAGTGGGCCGATGGCATGGTGTGGTGCTCACCTGAACGCCACGGTGCAATGACTGGCATTATGAAAGCACAAATTGACTGGATTCCTCTTGCCTTAGGCGGCGTTCGCCCCACCCAGGGCAAAACGCTTGCAGTAATGCAGGTGTGCGGTGGCTCCCAGTCGTTTAACACGGTAAATCAGCTGCGTATTTTAGGGCGCTGGATGCGCATGGTGACGATTCCAAATCAGTCATCGGTACCTAAGGCTTTTATGGAGTTTGATGACAACGGTCGCATGAAGCCTTCTCCATTTTATGACCGCATTGTTGATGTTATGGAAGAACTGGTGAAGTTCACACTGCTGGTTCGTGAGCGCAGCGATCTGCTAACCGACCGTTACTCTGAGCGTAAAGAGAGTGCAGAAGAAGTCTCCAAACGCGTCAGTCAACGTGCTATTTGATCGGGGAGTGGCTTTATGACGACCCAGAGCAATTCATCACCCACCAGTGCCGATATGGGGCTGTTTGAACGCTACCTTTCCGTATGGGTAGCAATTGCCATTGTTACCGGGATTGCACTTGGGCAGTTCGCCCCTGCCGTGCCAGAGGTGTTATCACGGTTTGAGTATGCCCAGGTCTCCATGCCAATTGCCGTATTAATCTGGGCGATGATTTTTCCCATGATGGCGCAGATTGATTTCAGTGCGATTGCAGGAGTGCGCCGCCAGCCAAAGGGCCTGACCATTACCACCACGGTCAACTGGCTGATTAAACCCTTCACAATGTTCGCCTTGGCCTGGCTGTTTTTCATGGTGATTTTTCAGCCATTTATTGCTGAGGAACTGGCCAGCCAATACCTAGCGGGCGCCATACTATTGGGGGCAGCCCCTTGCACCGCGATGGTATTTGTATGGAGCTAAGTGGCTATTCAAAATTTATCGTGCGCTCAGACCCGTAG